>JAEERZ010000212.1 GCA_016286075.1 Selenomonadaceae bacterium | reverse complement strand
CCGTCGACGGATAAACCGGAAGGACAGGAAACGGAAAAGCCGAAGCCCCAGACGACGGAAAAGCCGGGGAAAGACGGCAAGGAAGATAAAACCGGGAAGGAAGACGGCGGCAAGGAGAAGCCGGGCGAGGATAAAAAGCCCGACGACAACGTGGAGGTGCTTACGGAGGACGTCAAGTTTTCACCGGGCGTCAAAGGAAAGAAAATCGTGATCGACGCCGGTCACGGCGGCGAGGATTCCGGCGCCATCGGTCCCTCCGGCGTAACCGAGAAAAGCATCACGCTTCAGATCGCGAAGGAAGTGGAGCGGATGCTGAAAGAGGCGGGCGCGAAGGTCATCATGACGCGCTCGACGGATACGGAGGTTTCGCCGAAGCACCGGCAGGCGACGGACGTGGACGAGCTGCAGGCGCGCTGCGACGTGGCGAACAAGGCGAAAGCGGATATCTTCATATCTATCCACATGGATTCCTTTACGAGCAGGGAAGCCTCCGGCACGACCGGCTATTACTATACGAAGGGCTCGGCGTCGAGCAAGCGGTTGGCTGCCGCCATTCAGTCGGAGCTCGTATCGCAGCTTAAGACGACGAGCCGGGGCATCAAGACTTGCAACTTCTACGTCGTCAAGCATACGAAAATGCCGGCGACGCTCATTGAAGTCGCATTCGTGTCGAATCCGAAGGAAGAAAAACTCCTGACTTCGAAGAAGGGCGTACAGAAGGCCGCCATCGGCATCGTGAACGGCATCTCCGACTTTTTCGGAGAGTGATACATTACTATATACCAGCGACAGATTACTCCAAAATAAATATGGAAGGAAAATGTTTTATGGAAATCGAGAACACGGCGAAACAGAGATTGGAAGAGCTTCAGAAGGAAGCGCAGGAAGCGGCGGAGAAGCGAAAAAAACAGTTGATGAAGCGGGAAGTCCCGACGCGGCGCACGCTGAAAAACGCGCTGTCGACCATGACGCGGCAGGAGCTTGACGACATCCGTTACAACGTCGGCCTTTCGGGCACCAGCGGCATGAACAAGGCGGAGCTGATTGAAAAGCTTGTGCCGTCCGTCAAGGAATTTGCCCGTACGTGGTTCGTCTCGCTGCTCGACGAGCAGTATCAGGCGTTTCGTCATCTGGCGGCGAAGAAGGGCGGTATTTCCACGGAGTTCCGTGCGGACGAGGCGCGGCTCGACTATTTCCAAAGCCTCGGTATGATGGCCAGCGGCGCGCACAAGGGAGAGCTGGCGTGGTATCTGCCGAAAGAAATCCTGGAGGAATTTCAGCAGCTCGACAAGAATCAGGCGTTTCAAAAGGCCGTCGAGCTGAATAACGACGTTTTCCGCATCGCGGCGGGATATCTGTTCTATTACGGCGTGATGGACTACGACCGCCTTTTCTCGAAAGTGCGCCAGCAGCTTGAGATCAGCACGGACGATTTGAGTTTCTCGGATTTCATGAAGGTCATGTTCAACGGTTCCTGCTGGCAGCGGAACGTCCGCACGGCCGAGCACGTCGCTTATTACTATACGGTGATGGATCCGGGAAAGATTCTCGAAGCGCAGGACAAGATCGGCGTCAGCTTTGCGAAGCTGTCCTACGGGCAGGTATACGATGCGGGCGAAGAGGACTACATCGAGGCGACGGACGAATACAAGGGGCTGGCGCAGTTTTTCATGGCGGCCTACAAGATGGACGTGCTGCGCGCGGCAGAGATTGTCGGGCATATTACGATTCTCCTGCAGAACGGCGGCGAGATGAAGGACGTCCTCGGCTATATCGAGAAATTGGGCGAGCCGGAAAACGAAAAGGATATGGAGACGCTGTCTCCGCTTTTGATAGGGTTCCATCAGTCGCTCCGCATGTGGAAGCTCAAAGGCCACACGCCGACGGAAATCGTCACGGGCAAGCTCGACCCGGAGGGCGGCGAGATTATTTCTTTTGAGGCGGCGCGCCGCAAAAAGGCGAAGGTGGGCCGTAACGATCCATGCCCCTGCGGCAGCGGGAAGAAGTACAAAAACTGCTGTATGAGAAAAGATATGGGCGAGGAATGAGCCTCGACAAAGTTTTTTCTTGCATTTTCTGCGGCGATACCCTATAATATTTCATGCGGTGCAACAAGCATCGCTTTGATTCCTTGATAGCTCAGTCGGTAGAGCAATCGGCTGTTAACCGATCGGTCGCAGGTTCGAGTCCTGCTCAAGGAGCCATGGCGCGTTGGTCAAGTGGTTAAGACACCGCCCTTTCACGGCGGTTTCATGGGTTCGAATCCCGTACGCGTCACCAGATAATTCAAGGAACTGGAACACAATTATTTGTGCAGATGGCGAAGGACAAATTTTTCTGTGCAAGGCGGAGGAGCGAAGGCGTAGCAGAGCTACGTCAAGCGACGACAACACAGCACAGGGAAATTTGGACAAGCAAGATGTGCAAATTATTTTGTGGAAGTTCCGTTAGCCGCCTCTTTGTGGGCGGCTTTTTCTAATAGCAGGTGCAAAGGAGAGAGGGCAAATGCCCGAAAAGAATTCCCGCCTTGCGGCGCGTCGCGCCGTGCTCGAGCGAAATGCGGACTGGATGCGGGATTATATGAAGTCCTTTTACAACGAGGATAAAGAGATCCAGCATGCCATGCTGATGAAGGAAGCGCACACGGGCCGTGTGAAGGAAATCATTCGCGACCTCGCCGTTCATCTCGGACTGTCCGAAGAGGACGTTGCGCTGGCGGAAATCATGGGGCTGCTGCACGACGTCGGGCGGTTCCGTCAGTTCACAGTATATCGGACGTTCAAGGATCATTTGTCGGAAGATCACGCGGCGGCGGGATTGAAGCTGATGGAGGATAACCGGCTGTTGGACGGCCTTTTCCCTTGGGAGCAGTCCCTTGTCCGCTTCGCCGTCGAATGGCACAATAAGAAGGAAATTGCGCCTGCGCCCGACGCCTGCCACCTTGGCTACGCGAAAATGCTTCGGGACGCGGACAAGCTGGATATCTACCATGTATTGGAGCCGTTCCTCCCGTCGAAAGACGGCAGCGGCGTCAGCCCGAACTTCATCGAGAAATTCGTCGAGGGCGTGCAGTGCGATTACACGATGTCGGGTACCGAGGATGATAGGAAGCTCGTCCGGCTGATGTGGGTGTACGACGTCTATTTCGCCTGGACGCTTCAGCGCATCGAGGAGCGCGGATATATCAAGGCGCTCATTCGCTGCCTGCCGAAGGGAGAAAAGGTCGAGCTGGGCATAGCGCGGCTTCTCGAATATGAGAGGAAGAAGCTGGCGGAAAAAGACGACGCCGGTTTTCGGAGTTCGCACGAATGCGAAAATATAGAGGGGATGTAACCAATGGCGGAAAAAAATGAGGCAATGAACGCGAATTTTGTGGAAAACATCATCGACGGCGACCTGAAAAGCGGGAAATACGTGCCGGAGGAAATCCATACGCGGTTTCCGCCAGAGCCTAACGGGTATCTGCACATCGGGCATGCGAAGTCGATCTGCCTGAATTTCGGTCTTGCGCGGAAATTCGGCGGCAAATGCAACCTGCGCTTCGATGACACGAACCCGACGAAGGAGGACACCGAGTACGTCGATTCCATTCAGGAGGACGTCAAATGGCTTGGCTTCACTTGGGACGACCGTAAGTTTTATGCCTCCGATTATTTTGAGAAGCTGTATGGGTACGCGGTGGAACTGATCAAGCGAGGCAAGGCGTTCGTCTGCGATCTTTCTGCCGACGAGATTCGCGCCACGCGCGGCACATTGACCGAGCCGGGACAGGAAAGCCCGTTCAGGAATCGCAGCGTCGAGGAAAATCTGGATTTGTTCGCGCGGATGAAGGCGGGGGAATTCCCCGACGGCTCTCACGTCCTGCGCGCGAAGATCGATATGGCGTCTCCGAATATCACGATGCGCGACCCGGTATTGTACCGTATCGCGCGTACGACGCATCATCGCACCGGCGACGCGTGGTGCATTTACCCGATGTATGACTTCGCGCATCCGCTGTCCGACGCCATAGAGGACATCACGCATTCCGTCTGCACGCTGGAATTCGAGGATCACCGTCCCCTGTATGATTGGCTGCTGGAGTCGCTGGGCTTC
>JAEERZ010000211.1 GCA_016286075.1 Selenomonadaceae bacterium | reverse complement strand
AGGATCTTATCGCCGACGGCCTCCTTCAGCGCGGCGATTTCCTTTGTGACCGCGCCGAAATCCCCGTTCTTCACGTCGCCGCGGTTGATTACCGCGTCGATCTCGTCCGCGCCGTTTTCCACCGCCTCCCGCGCGGCAAACACCTTCGCCGCCGTAGTGTCGTAACCGAGCGGAAACCCGATGACCGTGCAGATTGTCAGTTCCTTACCGTAGGCCTTGCGAAGCCGCGCCACATAGGCGGGCGGCACGCAGACCGAAGCCGTCCGGCAGCGGATCGCTTCCTCCGCCAGCCGCTGCATTTCCTCCCAGGTCGCCGTGGGGGCAAGCAGCGTATGATCGACATGAGAAAGAATATCCGAAGCGTTCATTTGAGGTCTCTCCTGTCCGTTGTTTTTCTTTCATGATAATTCAGAACGTCGCCGAAACGCAAGCAGGATTTTCCCGCGATACGAAACCCAGCGAAGCAGCCCGGAGAGCGCAGATACTCTCCGTTTTTCACAGAGTTTCTTTTCAGGGCAGGAATTATTTTTTTTATGGCGAATTTATTTTATAAAATACAAACAGCGTCAAGACGATTTTCAGCAAGCGAGCATAAAATGAATAATAATGCGCACGGCAGCCCATTTTCGGATATGGAGTGAATACAGTGAAAATTAATCGAACTGCGCAAGCTGCGCGCGAAGCGGAAATCCTGATCCAGGCGGCAAACGAGCGTCGCCAGCTGAACAAGATGAAGCTCCCGGGCGAGCCCGTCCTCAAGGAAAAGCCAAAACGGCTCGACAACGACGGCCTGCAAAATTCCATCGGGAACCTGCTGGGCCGATACGGCCAAAAAATCGAGGAGCAGCAGGCGGCGGCAGACGCCGAGAAAAAAGAGACCGACGCCTGGAAGAACGACCTTCCGACGCAGCCGTCCTCCAAACAGTCCCATGATTACCGCGCCTGACGACGCGGCTTTTCGTATGCGCAAAGGAGCCAAGATGTCCCTATACATGACTGCGGATATCGGAGGAACTTCCGTCAAGCTCGGCGTCGCCGACGAGAAGGGAGAACTCCTCGTCCGTGACGCCCTGCCGAATCCCGTCCGGGAAAAGGGCGTCGACGCCATGCTTGCCGCCATTTCAGCTAAAATCCGCGAATACGGGGACCGCTATACGCTCTCCGGCCTCGCCGTTTCCACGGCGGGCGTCGTCGACGGAAACGGCGTCGTCCTGCTCGCCGGGCCGAACTTTCCCGGATACAGCGGCACGCCCCTCGCCGAAAAGCTCGGCGGCCTTTGCGGGCTTCCCTGCACCGCAGCCAACGACGCCAACTGCGCCGCCCTCGGCGAAGCGTGGGTCGGCGCCGGCAAAAACGCCTCGCCCTTCGTTTGCGTCACGCTCGGCGCAGGCGTCGGCAGCGCGATCCTTATCGACGGTCATCTCCTTTCGGGCGCTTCCGGCTTTGCCGGAGAACTTGGATGTCTGCCTTTCAAGGACGGCATCCTGGAAGATTACGCTTCCGCCCGCGCCCTTGTCCGCTTCGTTGCGAACGAGAAAAAACTCTCCGAGAACGACTTGGACGGCTCAATGGTTTTGGATATGGCAAGAGACGGAGACCCGGCGGCGCTATCCGGCGTCCAGCGTCAAATGCACGCCTTGGCAGCAGGGCTCTCGGCGGTTCTGCTCATCATCGACCCGGAGCTTGTGGTGATCGGCGGCGGACTCTCCGCAGGCGCCGACGTGCTCGCTCCCGTTCTGGAAAAAGAATTATCCCTTCTGCGGGCCGTCGCCCCTATCCCCGAAACGCGCATACGCTTCTCCGGCCTCGGCAACGACGCGGGAATGCTCGGCGCGCTTTCCTATTTTTTGCGAAAAAACTCTTCAAATTGATATATATAATCCGACAGGAGGTCACGGAATGGACGTCAGAATCAAGGAAACTTATGATGAGATCAGCGACGAAGCCGCGCAGATCGTACTTCGGCAGCTGCAGGAGAAGCCGGACAGCGTGTTGGGCCTGACGGCGGGATCCTCCCCCATGGGGCTTTACGAGAGGCTGCAGGAAGCGTACCGGGACGGCCGCGCCGATTTCTCCCGCGTCCGGGTATTCACCCTCAGCGAATATATCGGCCTTGACGCGAATGACGAGCGGAGCTTCACCTATTACACCCGAAAGAATTTCTGCGACGGGCTGAATCTCTCCGAGGAAAATATCCGCATGCCCGACGGCATGGCCGACGATATCGCCAGCGAATGCGCCCGCTACGGCGAGGCCATCGAGGCGGCGGGCGGCATCGATATGATGATCTTGGGCATCGGGCCCAACGCCCATATCGGCTTCAACGAGCCCGGCCCCTGTTTCGTCCCCGAAACCCACGTCGTCGAGCTGTCCGAAGCCACCCGCGCCGCGAACGCGCGCTTTTTCGACGATCCCGCCGACGTCCCCCACTGGGCCGTCAGCATGGGCATGCGCGACATCATGTTTGCCCGCCACGTCCTGCTGCTCGCCAGCGGAGCGGGAAAAACCGAGGCGCTGGCCTTGGCCCTGAACGGCGACATTACCCCGAAGGCCCCCGCTTCCGTGCTGCAGCTCCATCGGGGCGCCATCTTCATCGCCGACCGCATCGCGGCAAGGCGTCTGTCCGGCTACGAGGACGACCCGTCATGAAAGCGATCTTCGGCGGCAAACTGATTGTTCCCGACTCCCGGGGCGAATTTCGCGTGCTCTATGAGCACGCGCTTCTTTATGACAAAAACGTTGAGCGCGTCGTCCCCGAAGCCGAACTCTCCGCCGACGACCGCGACGGATTCGCGGAACGGATCGACGCGGACGACGCATTTGTCTCGCCGGGTTTTATCAATATCCATATCCACGGCGCGATTGGCTTTGACGCCATGGACGACGACGAAACCGCCGTCCCAAACATCGCGCGCCATCAGGCGTCCACCGGCGTCTCCTCGTTCCTCCCCACCACCATGACCTGCCCCATGCCCACCGTCCGCCGCGCCCTCGAACACATTCGTGCGGCGATGGGAAAATCCGTCGGAGCGCGCGTGCTTGGCGCCCACATGGAAGGACCGTTCATCAGCGCCGCCCGATGCGGCGCGCAGGACGCCTCTCATATTATCCCGGCAGACTTCGCGCTGATCGAGCCGTTCCTCGACGTGCTGCGGCTCGTCACCTTCGCCCCGGAGGAACTGCCGGAAGGCTCCGATTTCATTGAACGCTGCAAAACGGCGGGCATCGTCCTTTCCCTCGGGCACAGCGCGGCGGACTATGAAACGGCGCTCCGCTGCATCACCGAAAAAGGCCTTCGCCATATCACCCACCTTTACAACGGCATGGCTCCTTTCCACCACCGCGCGCCCGGTCTGGTGGGCGCTGCCCTCGACTCCGAGGCCGCCTGCGAACTCATCGCCGACAACATCCACTCCCATCCGGCGGCTCACCGCCTGCTTTGGCGCGCCAAGCAGGGGCGGAACGTCATTCTCATCACCGATTCCATCCGCGCCGCAGGCCTCGGCGACGGCGAATCCGAACTGGGCGGTCAAAAAGTCTTCGTCAAGAACGGCGTCGCCGCTCTTGCCGACGGCACTATCGCCGGCAGCGTCCTCACCATGGACCGCGCCGTGAAAAACTTCGCCGAAAATACGGGCTGCGGCCTCCCTGCCGCCGTCGCCTGCGCCTCGAAAGCGCCTGCCGAAAGCCTCGGCCTCTACGAAAGAATCGGCTCCATAGAGCAGGGCAAGCGCGCCGATCTCACGATCTTCGACGACGAGATGCGGATCAAAAAAACAATCGTAGACGGAGAAACCGTCTATGATTCCTCGATTCAAATATGATATAATATAAGCGCGCAAGGCACGGCGCTCTTCCCGGTTTTCGCGCGCCGTGCCTTTCTCAATCTTTTCATTTCATGCTATGAGGAGAATCATCATGACTATTCACGGAGCCGTCATAATCGAACAAGGCGTGACCTTTGCCATTATCTCCGTCAAGCCTTTCGTCACCCAATACACAGCCCGGGCCACGGCCTTCCGACAGGAAATTTCCTATTTCTTCCCCAACATGCCGATTATCCTCATGTCCCAAGACGCCAACGGCACGCCTCACTA
>JAEERZ010000210.1 GCA_016286075.1 Selenomonadaceae bacterium | reverse complement strand
CCTCCTTGCAAAAGCGGGTTTGAAAACATTAGAGGAGGAACGGGACGTCGTCGCCGTGGACCGGGTTCTGCGCGTGGACGACGGGGAGCGGTTCATCATGATCGTGCCCGGCGACGGGCTGCGGGTCACGTTCACCTCGCTGAACCCCCATCCCTTGGTGGGAACCCAGTATGTCGACGTCATGGCGGACGGGGATTCCTATCGGAAGGAAATCGCCCCCGCGCGGACCATCGCCTATGAAGGCGAGGTGGAGGCTCTGCGGAAAGCGGGCCTTGGCCGCGGCGGCACACTGGAAACCGTCATTGTTTACAACGACGAGCGCTGGCTCAATACGCTGCGCTTTCCCGACGAACTGGTACGGCACAAGGTCCTCGACGTCATCGGCGACCTGCGGCTGGCCGGCGTCGTCCGGGGCCACGTCATAGCCGTCAAATCAGCCCATGCGCTGAACACCGCGCTGGCGAAGAAGATATATGAAACCTACCGTGTGTGAAAGTCACCGGATACAAAGTATAAAGGAGAGAGAATCATGATCCAGCTCAATACCGAGGAAATCAAGCAAATCCTTCCGCATCGCCCGCCGATGCTTTTGGTGGACCGCATTATTGATTTAGTGCCGTTTGAATCCGGCGTCGGCATCAAGAACGTCACGCTGAACGAGCCCTTTTTCCCCGGCCATTTTCCGGGCAATCCCATCATGCCCGGCGTGTTCATCCTTGAAGCCATGGCGCAGGTGGGAGGCATCGCCATGCTGTATCCGGAGGAGAACCGCGGCAAGATTGCGCTGTTCGGCGGCATGGAAAACGTCAAGTTCAAGCGGCAGGTCATTCCGGGAGACCAGCTCATCATGAAGGCGCATATCGTCAATATCGTCAAAAAGAATTTCGGGAAACTGCACGCCGACACCTATGTGGACGACAAGCTCGCCGCTACCGCCGACTTTATCTTTGCACTGAAAAAGCCGGAAAACGGGCCGTTTTCAGAGCAACAATAAAGAAAAACGTACGTGAATCCTCGAATTCGGGATAAACGACGGATTTTCCGCTTATATCGCCCGCCAGTGATTGCCTGCCGCGGACGATTGTAAAAAAAGCAAGGAAGCAGGAAAGGTTTGCAACGGATGCATGCGGAGGAGCAGAGTCCAATGAGTGCTGCAAAGAACACATCGAAAATACATGAGACCGCGGTTATTGCCCCCGGCGCCCGCATCGGAAAAGACGTGGAGATCGGCGCGTTCACTTATATCGGCCCCAACGTTGAAATCGGGGACCGCACCGTCATCGCTTCCCATGTGCTTGTCACCGGATGGACTACCATCGGCGAGGAGTGCAGGATTTTTTCCTTCGCCTCTGTCGGCGAGGCGTCGCAGGATTTGAAATCCAACGGCGAGAAAAGCTATGTTCGCATCGGCGACCGTACGAGAATCCGCGAGTGCACGACGATTCATAGGGCCACCGGCGAAGGGCAGGAGACGCGGATCGGCAACGACTGCCTGTTGATGGCTACCGTCCATATCGCGCATAACTGCCTCGTGGGCAATCACGTCATCATGTCCAACGCCGCTATGCTGGCGGGGCACGTCGTCGTCGAGGACAACGCGGTCATCGGCGGCATGACCGGCGTGCATCAATTCGTAAAAATCGGAAGGAACGCCATGGTCGGCGGCATGTCCCGCCTCGTGCAGGACGTGGTGCCGTACACCATCGTCAACGGCCAGCCCGCGCAGGTTTACGGGCTGAACAGCGTCGGCATCACCCGCGCCGGTATTCCGATGGAATCCCGCCGCGCTTTGAAGAAAGCCTATAAATTATTGTACCGTTCCGGCCTTACGCTGGCGAAAGCCATTGCCGTCATCGAGCAGGAAGTCGAATCCTGCGAGGAAGTCGAGCATTTCCTGCGGTTCCTGCGGGACGCCGAGCGAGGCATTTGCCGCAGTCATAAGGAAACGGACAAGGAATAATCGTTCATGGAAAAAATCGGATTACTGGCGGGCACGGGCCATTTGCCCATCGAATTTGCCCGCGCGGCGAAAGCTGCAGGCTATGAAGTCTGCGCAGTTGCGCTTCTGCCCGAGACGGACCCGGGCCTCGAAGCGGAGTGCGCGGACTTTCGTTATATTAACATCGCGAAATTGGGCGGCATCCTCAACCATCTGCAAAAGAGCGGCGTAAAAAAAGTGACCATGCTGGGCAAGGTCACGAAAGAGCTGCTGATGAACGGCAAGCACGAGCTGCCTGATTTCAAGATGGTCACGTTTCTCGCGACGCTGCCGAACCGCAAGGACGATACGATTATGCTGGGCTTTGTGCGGGAACTGAACAAGGCCGGGATCGAGGTCCTCGACCAGACGGTGCTGATCCGGCTGCTGATGCCGGAGACCGGCTGCCTGACGAAGCGGAAGCCCACCGCCGAGGAGGAAAAGGATATCGCCTTCGGCCTCCGCATGGCGAAAGAACTTGGGCGGCTCGACGTGGGGCAGACCGTCGTCGTCAAGGGACTTGCTGTGATGGCCCTCGAAGCCATCGAAGGCACCGATGCCTGTATCGCGCGGGGGGGCGCGCTGGCAAGAGGCGGCGCCGTCGTCGTGAAGACCGCGAAGCCGAGGCAGGACCAACGCTTTGATGTTCCCGCTGTGGGCCTAAAAACCTTGGAATCCATGATTAGCGTCGACGCGAAGGTGCTCGCCATCGAAGCGGGGCGCACGCTGCTCGTGGACCGGGATGAAGTGGTGGCCTTGGCGGACAAGACGGGAATCGCCATCGTTGCGGCGGAAAGCGGCGAGGAATAATATAGAATCAGAAAATGATAATGCCCGCAGGTTTTGGCCTGCGGGCATTTTGCGTTGGCTTGCGATTTTTTATCAGAAAATATCGTCTGCGAGAATAATGGTCTGGTCGCGGTTCGGACCGACGGAGACGACGCCGAGGGCGATGCCCGCGACTTCTTCCAGCCGCTCCAGATAGATGCGCGCCTCTTCCGGCAGCTTTGCGTATTCGCGGATGCCGCTGATATCCTGCTTCCAGCCTTTGAAGGTCTCGTAAATCGGCTCGACCTCGGCGAGGACCTTCAGGCTCGCCGGAATCTCATTCAGCTTCTCGCCCTTGTACTTGTAGCCGACGCACATCTTGATCTCGTCGAAGCCGTCGAGGATGTCGAGGCGTGTGATCGCCATATAGTCGATGCCCGAAAGCAGTCCCGCATAGCGTACGACGAAAGCGTCGAGCCAGCCGGTGCGGCGCGGGCGGCCCGTGACGGTGCCGTATTCATGCCCAGCCTCGCGGAGTTTTTCGCCGATTTCGTTCAGCTGCTCGGTCGGGAACGGTCCTTCGCCGACGCGGGTGCAGTAGGCCTTGACAACGCCTACGATAGTGTCGAGACGGTTCGGCGCGACGCCGGCGCCGATACCGATGCCGCCGGAAACGGGGTGCGACGAAGTGACGTACGGATAGGTGCCGTAGTCCACGTCCAGCATGGTCGCCTGTGCGCCCTCGAACAGGATTTTCTTGTCCGCCGCCAGTTGGTCATTCAGGAACGCGATGGTATCGCAGACATAGGGACGCAGACGCTCGGCATAGCCCTCGTATTCCTTGAGAATTTCATCGTAATCGAGGGGCGCGTGCTTATAAAGCCGCTCTAATTCGATGTTCTTGATCTGCAGGTTTTCCTTCAGGCGTTTGCGGAATTCTTCTTTGTCCATCAAATCGCAGACGCGGATGCCGATGCGTTTCGCCTTGTCCTGATAGCAGGGACCGATGCCGCGCTTCGTGGTGCCGATCTTGCCGGTGCCCAGAAGCTCTTCGCTGAGCCCGTCCATCAGGCTGTGATAGGGGAGCACCACATGGGCGCGGTTCGACAGGCGGATGCCCGAAACGTCGATGCCGCGTTTTTCCATCGCGTCCATCTCTTCGAGCATGACCTTCGGGTCGACGACGACGCCGTTGGCGACGACGCAATACGTGCCTTTGTAAAGGATGCCGGAGGGCAAAAGACGGAGTTTATACTCCTCGCCGTTCACCGAGACCGTGTGGCCGGCGTTGGAGCCTCCTTGATAGCGCACGACGACGTCGGCCTGCTGTGCGCGATAATCGACGATTTTCCCTTTTCC
>JAEERZ010000209.1 GCA_016286075.1 Selenomonadaceae bacterium | reverse complement strand
GGAATGCATGACGGCACGCGTCCATCCTTTTGTCATCCGATTCATAAAACGACCGGCGCAACACCTCTGCACCGGTGACTGCGTCGACCAAGCGCAGATTGCCTTCAGCCACTGCGTGGTAGCTGTAATAACCGAAGGAATGGCTGACGGACTGGGTGTATTCGGTGCGTTTGACCACATGGCGCTTGCCCTCCTTATCGGTCCACGACTCGTCATAGGTTTTTGAATTGGTTGTGACCCACGCCATGGGCGGATGCCAAGTAGGCACAAGCTCGCAGCGCTCGATATTTGCCTCGACGAGATATTTCGGCGTCCCGCCGTCGAGTTGCAGACGGTCCTGCCGCCGCGCCTCATCGTACATCGCGAACCGAAGCGCCCGTTCCTTGACCGCGTCCCCCGCCATATCTGCGGGCAGCGTCAGTCCCGAAAGCGCCACGGCCACAGCCTTTTCGCCGCGTTTCTTCGGGCGGTATTTCCCTTTTCGGGCGTCCTTCAACGTGTCGGCAAACTCCTCGGCCAAATCCTTGTACATGTCGAACGGGTCGGCAAAATATTTCCGGTCGCTGTTTTCAAAGGAAAGCACCGCCTGCCCCCGCTCGTCGAACAGCGTATAGTCCACGTCCATGATGCGAAGCTTCATTTCCTTTTCTGGAACGACATGGACGACTGGGTACTCACATGCTTTCGTCACTTTTGTTCCTTTTTCGTCGCGGCGCTCCGTCCACGCGCGCAGCGTGAAATGAAAGGTCGTCTCCGGGGAAATGTCCACGCGCACCCAATTCTCGCGAAAATGCGGCACGAGATAGCCGTCCGCCATCGTCAGCCGCCGAACTTCCGCCGCGCGGGCCGACGCGTCGGCTGCGGGCGCCAGCAACGCGGCGAAGGGCGTGACCGCCTCACGAATACGCTGCTCGCCGATATCCGGCGCGAGCCGCAAAAGGTTCGTTCCCTTGAGCTTCTTGATGAGACGGCGGTGCAGATAGTCGTTCTGCCGGAAAACGGCGGAGCTTTCGTCACCGTCGATCGCAAAATCGTTCAGGTCGTCGGAAACGCTCATGGGAAACAGCACCAGTTTTTTCATCATGGGAAGCGCCGCGCCTCGATCGATCCAAAGGCCGCCGTAGGCGAGAGCCGACGCATGCCATGCCGCGAAAAAAAGCGCGGCGAACAGAGTGCGAATAGCCTTCTTCATGCCGCCGTCCCCTCCTTTCGTCGCGCAAAACGTCTCCCTTTTCGGTCTTCATTTTATAATATTTGCCTTTGGCCTGTCTGAGAGAAAGATTAAACGCGCATTAAAAAACCGACGCCCGAAGACGTCGGTTTTTCGTATTCGGTTTGCTTTTTCACTACGCCAACAGTTCTTTGACGATCCCGTTGACCAGCTTGCCGTCCGCGCGCCCCTTGACCTTCGGCATGAGCTCCTTCATGACCTTGCCCATGTCTTTCGGCGACGCTGCGCCGCTGGCGACGATAGCTTCCTTCACGAGGTTTCGCACCTCGTCCTCCGAAAGCTGCTGCGGCAGATATTCCATCAGAATAGCAATCTCGGCCTCAGCCTCGGCGACAAGGTCGTCGCGTCCGCCTTTTTTGAAATCCTCGATGGAGTCACGCCGCTGCTTGACTTCTTTGCTGATGACGCCAAGCACGTCCTCGTCCCCGAGTTCCTTCTTGCCGTCAATTTCAAGCTGGCGAACCGCGCCGCGCACGAGGCGAATGACGGAAAGCCTCTGTTTTCCGGCTTCCTTCGCCTTCATGGCGTCCTTCATATCCGCAGTGAGCTGTTCTTTAAGCGACATACGGAAGACCCCTTATGCCTTAAACTTGCGCTTGCGCGCAGCTTCCGATTTTTTCTTGCGACGCACGCTCGGTTTCTCGTAGTGCTCGCGTTTGCGGACTTCGGCTAACGTACCGGCTTTTTGCGACATCCGCTTGAAACGGCGGAGCGCGCTGTCAATGCTCTCGTTCTTGCCGACCTTGATCTCGTTTGCCATGGTTATCCCCCCCTCCAAGTATGTTGGGGCTACAAATTGTCGCAATTCTCAAAAGAGAATTACGCTTAAATATTATACACGATAAGAGCTAAAACGTCAACAAAGACCATAAACGTATAAAGCGTGCCTGACGGAAAAAGCCCCGGCAGGAATCAGCCCGGAGGCCATTGCATGGAGCGCCCGCCCAGCAGATGGAAATGCAGGTGCATGACGGTCTGTCCGCCTTCCTCGCCGGCGTTGGTCACGACGCGGAAGCCCTTCGAGAGCCCTAATTCCTGTGCAAGCTTCGGCACCACGTCGCAGAAAATGTGCGCGGCCAGCTCCCGGTCGCCGTCGCCGAGGTCGGCGGCGCTGACGACGTGCTTCTTCGGAATGATCAGGACATGGGTCGGCGCCTGCGGCTCCAAATCCTTGAACGCCGCCACCGTATCGTCCTCGTACACCATCGTCGAGGGAATCTCCCCTGACGCGATCTTGCAGAAAATGCAGTCTGCCATTCGTTTTCCCTCCTTCCACAGAAAACGAAAGTTTTCAAAATCACAACGTATTACTATTTCTCGCCGAAGCGTAAAAATCCTGCCAAAAATGAAAAATTTGCGATAAACCTACATAAGTCCCGAATGGTCCTCCGCTCTCTATTCCATTTCAGCCCAAAACCCATCTTCATGAAGCCGCGTAAGCCGCATGGGCGCAATCTCTCCAAGCTTCACGGGCGCGTCGGTATAGACGCGGAAATAGCCGCCCGTCAGCCCGTCAGAGATGCCGTTGGTCTCGGTCTCGAAGAGTACGTCCTCGGTCTTGCCGACCATTTTTTCCCGAATCGCGCGCGCCCGTTCCTCCGCCGTTTCCTCCATGCGGCGCACCCGCTCCTTTTTCACCGCCATAGGAAGCTGGCCCGCCATGCGCGCGGCGGGCGTTCCCTCCCGGCGCGAATACGGGAACACATGGACCTTCGCGAACCCCATTTGCGAAACGAAATCGAGGCTTTCCTCGAAAAGCGCGTCCGTCTCCCCCGGAAAGCCCACGATGACGTCGGTGGTGACTGAAACCTCCGGCACGGCCTGCCGCACGTCCTCCAGCAGCCGTGCGAAGGCCGCCTTATCATAATGGCGATTCATCGCGCGGAGAATCGCATCGGAACCGGACTGGAGCGGCAGATGCAGATGCCTCGCGAGACGCGGCTCGTCCCGAAGCAGCGTGAACAGCTCGTCAGAAAGCTCGACGGACTCCAGCGAGCCCAGCCGCAGCCGCGCAAGGCCGCCGAGGGACAAAATTTCCCGCACCGCGTCCGCCAGCGTCACGTCTTCCGCAAGGTCGCGCCCATAAGCGCCAAGATGAATCCCCGTCAGCACGATTTCCTTGAAGCCCGCGCCGATAAGCTTTCCCGCCTCGCGCCGGACGCTGTCCAGCGGCCGCGAACGGAGCGGCCCGCGGGCGTAGGGAATGATACAGAACGTACAGAAGTTTTCGCAGCCTTCCTGGATTTTGAGGAAAGCGCGAGTGCGCGTCGGCGTCCCGTACAGCGGAATGTCCTCGAAGCCCTTCGCCGCCATGACGTCGCCCACGTCGAAGACCACGCCGTCCTCTCGCGCCGCCTCCTCGACCAGTTCGACAATACGCGCCCTGTCCCGGGTGCCGATGACGAGGCGCACCCCGTCAAGCTCCGCCAGTTCTTTCGGCGAAAGCTGGGCGTAGCAACCCGTCACGGCGATAACTGCTTTTTCATTTTCCCGGCGCGTACGCCGAATCATCTGGCGCGACTTCTTCTCCCCCAGCGCCGTAACCGAACAGGTATTGATTACGCAGACGTCCGCCGCCTCGCCGAAGGGCACGATCTGATAGCCCGCCCGCAGGAAAAGCCCTTCCATCGTCTCCGTCTCGAACTGGTTGACCTTGCAGCCCAAGGTCATGAATGATACACGCGGCAAGTTATTGTTCCTCCGTTCCGTCTATATAACAAAGCAGTTGTGTCTTCATTGTAAAAAGAGTGGAGTGTGAAGAGTGCAGAGTGGAGAGATTACGGAGTCAAAACTCTATTATCTTCACTCTTCACTCTTAACTCTCAACTCTTATTCCCAAGGTCTCCCTTAACGTGCTGCACGATTGCCAGCGCCGCTGCCGCCGC
>JAEERZ010000208.1 GCA_016286075.1 Selenomonadaceae bacterium | reverse complement strand
AGGAGCAGTTCACCAGGAAACCGCTCTTTTTTGTAATCCCCCTATTGCTTTTCGGCTGTCGCCTGCAAAGGCAACCTGTATTTCAGCCTCAATTCCCTTAATTCCTGCTCATATTCCTCTCCGCTGTCCCGAAGCCGTCTTTGGTTTTGATGAATGTTCATCGTGTGTTCCGCCATATCCAGTACGCAGCCTGCAATATTGGAGCAGTGATCGGAGACGCGTTCCAGATTCGTCAACAACTCCAGCCAGACAAAACCCGCGTCGACGGAACAGCGTCCTTTTTGCAAGCGCAATATATGATTCGTTCGCAGCGTTTCTCTCAATTCGTCCACGACTTGCTCCAGCGGCTCAGTTCTGCGGGCCGCCCGCAAATCTTCATTTTTGAACGCAGCATAGGACAACCGGAGTATATCCTCCACGGCATTGGCAATCACTTCGTATTCCTTTTTTGCCTGCTCCGAAAAACCGATTCCCTTTTGTTCCAATTCCTCGGCGGATTCAAGAATATTCACGGCATGATCCGCAATCCTTTCGTAATCCCCGATCAGTTTCATGTATCCTGTCGCCCTCGCGCTTTCGTTTTCCCCTAACTGAGAAGACGTAAGCTTGAGCAAGTAGGTGCCGAGAACGTCCTCTAACCGATCGGTCTCTTCTTCCAAATCTCTGACCTGTTGCGCTGTTTCCTTATTCAACTTCACTACTGAACTCATGCTGCCCTTCAGAGCGGAAATAGCTGTTCTCGCCATTGTGTCCATGACCCGACCGCACTGCGCCAATGCCAAGGCCGGAGTCCCCAACAGACGGTCGTCAAGTTCTTCCGTTTGCTCCATGCACTCGCTGTTCGGAATCATTTTTTGCACCATGGTTTCAAGCCTATCCGCAAACGGAAGCATAATCGCCGTACACAGGATATTAAAGACGGAATGAAACAGAGCAATCCCCGTCATATCTGCTGCTTCCTCCAAAAGCGGAGGAAGCAAAATCCTTTTCACAATATAAAAGGCAGACAGCCAGACCGCCGTTCCTATCACGTTGAAGCTCAAATGCACCAGTGCGGCGCGTTTGGCGTTTTTGTTTGCGCCGATGGCGGAAAGCATGGCCGTAACGCAGGTTCCGATGTTTTGCCCCATGATAATCGGAATCGCAGCGCCGTACGTTACCGCCCCGGTGGAGGCCAAAGCCTGAAGGATGCCCACCGAAGCGGAGCTGGACTGAATGACTGCCGTCAAAAAAGCGCCTGCCAAAACGCCAAGCAAGGGATTGGCAAACGCGACGAACATATTTTGGAATTCCGGCAGGGAACGTAAACCGGAGACGGCGGACGACATACTTTCCATTCCGTGCATCAAGGTGGCGAACCCCAAAAGAATCATCCCGACGTCGCGCTTCCTGGAGGTTTTTGCGAACATATACAGGCCAATTCCGACCAGCGCAAGAATCGGAGTGAAGGAAGACGGCTTCAACAATTTTACAAAGAAATTGCCGCTGCTGATTCCCGCAAGGCTCAGAATCCATGCCGTCACCGTCGTGCCGACATTTGCCCCCATAATCACGTTGATAGCCTGCCGCAAAGTCATAAGTCCCGAATTGACAAATCCGACGACCATGACCGTGGTCGCAGACGAGCTCTGCACGACGGCCGTCACACACAAGCCCGCCGCCAGTCCGGCAATCCTGTTTGTCGTCAGTTTCCCTAACAGGATTTTTAGCCTGTCGCCCGCGCTTCGTTCCAACGCCTGTCCCATCAGCGACATTCCGAACAGGAACAGGCACAGCCCGCCGATCAGGTCAAGAAGATTGAAAATGTCCATAGATGCGCCTCTCTTTTCAAGCTTTCCAATCCAAAAAGAGGATAGCATCCGAACCTCAAATCCAACGCCGTATTATTGTAAAATCTGTGCAAAGAACATTTAATTTTTGCGAATGTTTTTCGGCAGTGAGACTATGAATTCTGTTCCTTCTCCGGCTTCGCCGGATACTTTCACCATTCCCTTATGTATCATAACCGCGTGTTTCACGATCGACAGCCCCAGCCCGGTTCCTCCGGCTTCCTTGCTTCGGCTTTTGTCCACGCGATAAAACCGCTCGAAAATGCGCTCCCGGCAATCCTCGGGAATCCCGATCCCGGTATCCCGCACATGAAGCATGACGGATTCCCGCTCGTTTTCAACCTGAACAAGAACTTTCCCGTTTTCTCGATTGTATTTGATGGCGTTATCGCACAGATTATATACAATGCTGTGCAGCAATTTTGAAACGCCCTGGAGATGCGAGGATTCGCCGTGAAGTTCCAAATGGATATTGCGGTCGGCTGCAACGGTTTCCAGACTGTCCAAGGCATTTTTCGATATACGGTACAAATCACAGGTTTCCCAAACCAGTTCCGAGCCGCCGTTATCCAGTTCGGTCAGCTCGATAATGTCTTCCACCAACGACGTCATCCTGCCCGCCTCGGCCCGAATCTTGGCCGCAAAGGGCTTTATATCCTCATCCTTGGCCAACCCTGTTTCCAACAGTTCCGCATAACCGGAGATAACATGCAGCGGTGTTTTCAATTCATGGGAAACGTTGGCCGTAAAATCCTGACGAATCAAGGCGGCCTTTTCGATTTCTTTCCGGTCACATTTCATCTGCTCCTGCTGCTCATGGAGCCGCTTCAAGAGCGGAGCGATTTCTTTATACTCCGCTTCCTTGAAGTGCTGCATCGGACGGTCGGGATCAATGCTGTTGATTGGTTCCAAAATCCTTCGGGTCAGGCGCGACGCAAGTATGAAAGACAAAATAAACGCGATAAAAACGACGATGCAGACAGGCTGCGCAAATCCGAAAAGCATCGTCCAGACGGTCTTTTGCAGGACGGAGAGCCGCAAAACGGAGCCGTCCGGCAGCCGCATGGCGGAATATAGCTGCTTATCTGAAAGCGTATTGGAAAACCTCATGCTTTTCCCGTAGCCTTCTGCCAAAGCCAATTTGACCTCGTCGCGTTCCAGATGGTTTTCCAGGTCGCCGGAATTAGCCGCGGTGTCATACAAAACCGTTCCGTCGGCGCGAATCCATGTCACACGATAATTTTTTGTTTCCAAGCGGTTGAGATAATCCATGCCGGACAGGACAACCCCTTGGGAAACCATTTGCGTTTCCGCCTTTAACTGGCCTTCCTGGACTTCGGAAAAATAATCGTACAATCCTCCCATGATAAACAGCAGGGAAGCCAAAAACACTGCAATGGCAACGCTCCATATCGCATTAAATATTTTCCCGTTCATTTTCCGGCCCTTCCATTTTGTATCCTACGCCGCGCACGGTTACGATCATTCTGCCGGCCGTCCCCAGCTTTGTCCTGAGCGTCCCGATATGGACATCCACTGTGCGGGTCTCACCCGAATAGTCCGCTCCCCACACGGAAGCCAAAAGGATTTCACGGGTAAACACTTGTCCGATATGCCTGGCCAACAGCTTCAGCAATTCATATTCTTTCAGCGTAAGCGATATTTTTTTGCCTTTCACCAAAACCGTGTGCATGACTTCATCGATTACGACGTCTCCGCATTGTATCCGAGGAAGCATTTTCTTCGGCGCGCTTCTCCGAAGGACCGCTTTTATGCGGGAAATCATCTCCATCATACCAAAAGGCTTCGCGAGATAATCGTCGGCGCCGCAATCCAATCCGATCACCGTGTCGTATTCGCTGTCTTTTGCCGTAGCCATAATCACCGGAATCTCTTTCGCAGCGGGAGACGCCCGTAATTTTTTCAGGATGCTGATGCCGTCTTCCCCGGGCAGCATAATATCCAAAATGACCAATTCAGGCTTCACTTCGTTCAGCTTCTTCCAAAAAGCGGCGCTGTCCGAAAAACCGCGAGCCTCAAACCCCGACGCCTGAAGCGTATAGACCATCAGTTCACGGATACTGCTATCGTCTTCGACACAATAAATCATGGGAAGCCTCCTTTGCGTACTGTGTTTGTTTGGTCAATACTACGCCATGAATGTAAATCCTGTAATGATTCTATTGTAAATTTTAAGTAAAAATTCCTTTTGTGTAGAATTCTTTTTCTATTGATTTCCCTTCGTCCCCGTGGCAGGATATTGCAAAAAATAGAAAACAACACCATTGCAAAAGGAGCGGCCTCAC
>JAEERZ010000013.1 GCA_016286075.1 Selenomonadaceae bacterium | reverse complement strand
TCGTTGAAGATCGAGGACTCGTATTTCGAGTAATCGCTGAATTGATACGTATTGTACGCCCAGAGGGTTTTCGTCTCCGCTCGCAGGATCCGCGCCGCGGAGCCCTCGTAAATCCCCAGCCGTTCCCGCATCTTGAACTGCTCCGCATGGGCCTCCGTCATGTTCATCGTGTAAATGAAAGCATTGGGCAGCGGCTTCGGGAACACCGTGGGAATCTCTTCGCTGTAAATGTAGTTCGAGAAGAAAAGCCGCTCGATGAAGGCCAGCATCCCCGCGGACAGGTTCATGAAATAGATCGGCGCGCCCATGATCAGCGCGTCCGCTTCCTTCACGCGCTCCAGGACCGGCGCGAGGTCGTCCTTCAGCGCGCAGACGCCGTGCGCGACGTCCTTCCGTTTGCAGTAGAAGCAGCTGAGACAGCCCGTGTACTTCAGGCTGTAAAGATGGACCAGCTCCGTCTCCGCCCCCGCTTCCGCCGCGCCGCGAAGCGCCTGCTGCAAAAGCTCCGCCGTGTTTCCGTTCCGCCGCGGACTGCCGTTGATCGCGATGATTTTCTTCATATCCGTCCCCCCGTTGTCTTGCTCCGCGCCCGCGTCCGGCACGCAGGCACGATATTTCATACCTGCATTATCGCATATTATGAATCGTTTCACAACGATAAACAACAATAAAAGCGGCGGCATCGGTTTCCTATAGCGGAGGCTGCTCCGGTTGTTTTCATGACTACTTTAAGAGTTTATTGGCTAAGAACAATTCCGCGAAGAAAATCCTGATCACGGGTGACAACGCCGATGATTCCACCAGCAAGGTCTACCATTACAAGCTCAAGGATTTTTTGATGATGGATGAAATAAAAGGAAAGGAGCGACTCACTCGGAGGCCGCTCCTTTCCTTTTATTTCTCATACCCGATTTTTTCAGCCACGCGGGGACTTCATTTTTCGTCTCATCCTGCGGCTTCTGCGCTGTCTGCCTTTCCTCTCATTTCGAATATTTCGCGGCAAAGGCTTTCAATTCTTCCCGGCCGGGACTCCCGTTCAGAAGCTTCCCTTCCGTGACGGCTGCGCCGGGGCAGCTTTGTTTCAGCTCCTCGATCGTTTTGCCGAAGCCGCTGCCGCCCGAGGTGGCGAAAAGCACGATCTTCTTGCCGGACAGTTCGTAGCTTTCCAGGAATGTGTTGATGATATGGGGCGCGACATACCACCAGATAGGGAAGCCGAGGAAAATCACGTCGTATTTCCCCATATCTGCCACCTTCTCCGCAATCTCCGGACGCGCCGAAGCATCTCGCATCTCGACGCTGCTGCGGGAGTTTTCATCGTGCCAGTCGAGGTCGGCCTGCGTATAGGGCTGAGCCGGACGGATCTCAAACAGTTCGGCTCCTGCCGCCTCCGCCAGATTTTTTGCCGCCTTGGCCGTAACGCCGCTGGCCGAAAAATAAGCTACGAGAATTTTGCTCATGTTTGTGCATCTCCTTTTTTCTTATATGGACTTGCGCGTTATCCTTCTTTCCGTCCAATATCCGACAACCGCGTACATGCCGAATATGGCGACGAAAAACAGTACGAACGCTGCGAGCGAAAAGCCTCTCGCGGGCGTGTTGGTACGGAAGAAAACGTGCTCCATCATCAGACGGTCGCCGACTCTGTGCAGGAATGAACCGGCGACGCCGAAAACAATGACGGCGGTTACTGCGAGCCGGGTGCCAAGACGATAAGAGCGGGAGGAAACGTCCCAGCCGCGCCACTGGACGAGGCGCCACCAAAGCCCTTTCCAGTGAAGTCCCAGATGAAGCCCGGAAAACAGCAGCATCCAGTAGGAAGACGTGATATGCAGTTGATGAACGAGGATGCTCCTTTGCCACGCGAGCCCGAATACGCCTTTGAAGATGCGGTGCGCGATGGCTACCCCGCTGACCAGCGCGACAATCGTCGATACGATCAGCAGGATATCGACGACAGCCAGGATTTTCCTGTAAGCGCTCCATTCTCCACGCCGCAAAGAGGTGAACCAGCTGCGGTTCCACACAAGGTGAAGAAGTATGGGGAGCACGATGACGACGCCCATCGCTTCATGGTAACGTCTCGGAAACATCTTGAAGCACATCAAAAAGATGAGCAGCGCAAAGAGCAGTCCGTCTAAAAAGATTCGTTTCTTCATTTTGCGTAACCGAGCTTGGAGAGCCAAGGCGCGATTTCGTCCGTGTTATTGATGAGAAGTCCCTCGCCGACCATCGCGCCCGCCGACGAAGCGGAGACGCTGTCGGTGCTTTCCTCTATGGGGCTTCCGCCGCTGGTGGCGAAGGGGATCACCGTCTTGCCGGAGAAGTCGTAGCTTTCGAGGAAAGAGAGCACGATCATCGGCGCGTCGTACCACCAGATCGGATAGCCGACGAAAACCACGTCGTAGTCCGCCATGTTCTCCACCCGGCCGTCGATGCCGGGACGGGCGTTATTGTTCTTCTCCGCCTTCGCCACGTCGAGGCATTCGTCGTAGCCGGGGTAGGGGACGGAGGGCTTTATCTCAAAGAGGTCGCCGCCCGTCTGCGCGGCGATTTCCCGCGCCACGTTCGCCGTATGTCCCTGATAAGAAAAATACGCGACGAGGATTCTCCCGCTTGCTTCCGCCCGCGCGCCGAAGCCCACGACGGAAACCATGGCCGCGAAAAACGCGGCGCAGAGCAAAAACATTTTCTTCATTTGCAAAACCTCCGTTTTCGTTGTTTTTTACCGATTTTTCAAAAATGCGCCCGCCGTGACTTCGCCGCCCTTCGGGACGACGATGAAATCCTCGTCGAACTGTTCCAGCGCGATTTTGCGCAGGACGCCGCAGCTCCCGTGCAGCATCGTCATGGTGCCCTGCAGCAGCTCCACCAGCGGCGCGACGTAGTCCTTCACCGTCTGCACGTCATAGCAGCCCGTGTCGATAATGTAGAACTTGTTGCAGGTCTTGTAGAGGCGGCGCAGGAAATCGTCGGCGGCTTCCCGGCCCATTTTCGCCCGCAGTTTGTCGAGGTCGATATCGGATTCCTTGGTGAACTCCATCCAGCTTTCCGTAAAGTAGACGCCGGAAATATCCCGTTCGAGGGACGCGAGGCTGTCCCCAGAGAGCAGGACGTCGAGGCAGTCCCGCGTGCGCGGTACGACCAGCTCTGCCGAAGAGGCGTGAAGCCCGGCGGTGCCGCCGCCGCACCCGCTGACGCAGAGGACGATCCGATCGACGTTGTAAAAGCGGTCGATCTTATCCTGCAAGTAAGCGTGCAGCTCTTTCGGGTCGCTGTGCAGCGTTCGGGGCAGGAAAAAGACGACGGCCTCCGAGGATGCTTCCGCCAGCGCGGCCTGCAATTCCCCGCGCAGCGTCGGACAGGATAGGATCACGGTTTTCGGCATGAAGAGCGCTCCTTTGTCATTATTCGTACCCAATCTTCTTCAGCCACGCGAGAATTTCATTTTTCGCCGTCAGAGGTCCACTTCTTCCAAATCCTCCGGCACGAAAATCCGCCCCGGAAAATGCGGGCTCCCTTCTTTGACATACAGCCGTTTTCGGTCTTCACCCGTCTTGTCCTCCGTATGGTACAGCAGCAGGTTCTCCACGTTCAGGCGCGCGGCGGTCCGGCACGCGTCCATGACGGTGGAATGGTTCTTTTCGTATGGGTCGAATATATCGGCCTGCGAATGAAGGCAAAAAGCTTCGTGCAGCAGCCATTTGCTGTTTTCGACATAGGGCCTGCAGGCTTCGTTGTACGGTTCGTCCCCGCAGCAGGCAATCGTCTCGCCGCTTTCCAGCTCCATGCGAAACCCGAATTGCTTCGCTTTGCTCGAACAGATGTCAAAAAATACCGTCTTGTGCCCGCAGATGGTTCGTTCTTCGCCGTCCCTGACCGCGACAAGACGGAGCCTGCCGTCGACATGGCGGCTCTCCTTTTGCGGCAGCAGAGTTTTCGCGGCGTTTCGGAGAATCGAGATTACTTCGTCGTTGGCGTAGATGTTCGCCTCGCCCTTGTATTCGCCGTGGGTCATGAACTGGCAGATCATCCGCGTCATCCATACGATTCCGAATAGATGATCAATGTGCTTGTGGGTGACGAATATCTCCCGCAGCTCCATCCAATCGAATCCGCCAAGGGCGAGCTGGCGGAAGATGCCGTTGCCGCCGCCGCCGTCTGTCATGAAATGCCTGTCCCCGTCGCTGATGACGAAGCAAGTGTTGTATCGCTTCGTCGCCAGCGCGTTCCCCGTTCCCAGCATTGTCAGTTTCATAGAGTGCCTCCGTTGGAATTCGTTTTTGCCTGCCTCTGCCGTTCAGAGCAAAAGGACGTCCGCAGTCTGCCGATTTCACGCTGTTTGGTTTTTCGGCATTTTCTCCATTATAACGCCGCTGCTCAAATTTTCCAAAGGCAAAATCGCCCATAAACAAACTCCCTCCGCAAAAACTCCACGCAATGCTTTTGCAGAGGGAGCTGTTCTTACGTTTATTTCGTGTATCCGATTTTCTTCAGCCACGCGAGGGTTTCCTGCTTCGCCTCGTCCTTCCAGTTCTGCGCTTTCGTGCCGTACATTTCGAGGGCCTCGGTCACGGTTGCGCCCGTCGCCTTGGCGATGAAGCGGTCGGTATCGGAAAGGCCGCTGCCCTCGTGGGTGCAGAAGGGCGCGACGGTCTTGCCTTCGAGCTTCACCTTGTCAAAGAAGGTGTAGCACACCATCGGAAGGTCGTGCCACCAGATCGGATAGCCGAAGAAGATCACGTCGTACTTCGAGACGTCCGGCATCGTGCCGACGATTTCCGGGCGGGCGTTTTCTTCCTTCTCCTTTTTCGCGACCTCTGTCGCAGCTTTGTATTGCTTCGGGTAGGGCTTCGCGGGCACGATCTCGAACATGTCCGCGCCCGTGGCCTTGGCGATGAACTCTGCGAGAATTTTCGTGTTGCCCTTCTCGATATAGCCGACGCCGGAATTTTCATCGGCGCGGGAATAGTAAACGACCAGGGCGCGCCCCTTCACGGGCACGGCAGCCTTTTTCTCCGGCGCGCCGCCGCCGCAGGCCGCCAAGGTCAGCGCGCAAAGCGCCAGCGTTAGTATTGCAAACCATTTTTTCATTCCACAACACTCCTTATCCGCAAAATCGCCGATACGCGCTTCTCGCCCCGTAAGCGGCCAAGAACGCATATCGCGCGGCTTTTCCCGTTACATCCTTTACGATGACTCGCTTCGCGTGTCCCATGCATATAACAGAATCTAACTCGCTTCGCTCCTAAGATTCTGTAATATCAAAGGCCGTTCCCCTTCGCGACGGCCTTGCCCAGCTCGTAGGCCTCCTTGAGTTCCTTATGACCCGCGATGTCGCCGACTTTCATCACACCGCCCGCCAGCACATGACCGCGATCCTTCCATCCGAGATGCTTCATCAGATTTTCGTAGTACGTCAGCGCGTCGTCGAAGCCGAAGCCCTCCGCCGCCATCAAAAGTACGGCTTCTTTGACGGGATTCTGATAATTCGCGTCGCACTCCGCCACGGCAAAAAGACGGTCGAAGGCCGTGCGAAGCTGCCCGCTGAAATTCCAATAATAGAGCGGCGACGCCAAAACCACTAAATCGGCGTCTTTGTACACAGGATAGATTTTTTCCATATCGTCACGCTGCACGCAGGGATGCGCGGCATCCTTGCCTCCGCCGAAGCAGCCCTTGCAGCCGTGGATATCCATCTTGTCGAGCAGGAAGGAGGTAACCTCGCAGCCCGCTTCCCGCGCCCCCTTTGAAAATTCTTCGGCCAATGCCGACGTATTCCCCTTCGGGCGAGGACTTCCATTCAAAACAATGATTTTCTTTGCCATTTTGCCAATCCCCCTTGTCTTTGACAAAAATTTCTCTCCTGCCTATAATCATATCCACAAAGGAAATTATTGCAAGTACGTACATTCAGTATAGATACTTACTTGAAGGGAAGTGTTCCTATGGCGCGCTGCATTGCGGACGAAAGCCTAGGCAGTACAGGATTCAGCTACACGCTGTCGCTGATCAGCGGCAAATACAAAATGACGATCCTATACACGCTGATGGAGTTCGGCGTCGTGCGCTTCAATGAGATCCAGCGCTACATCGGCGGCATCTCGTATAAGACGCTTTCCGCGAACCTCAAAGAGCTGGAAGCCGACGGGCTGGTGCATCGCGAGGAGTACCCGCAAATCCCGCCGAAGGTCGAATACTCGCTGACCGAGCGCGGCAAGTCGCTGATCCCCCTGCTCGACGGCATGTGCGAATGGGGCGACAAGCACAGGCCGCAATGAACAGGAACGCCGCCCGACCGAAAAATATTAAGCCGCGAAGGATTTTCCCCTTCACGGCTTTATTATGCCTTATACTGTCATTTTCCGCAGCGCGTCCGTCATATCCCCGATAAACGCGTTTCGCGTGGCTTCGTCTAGTTCGAGAATCGACAAGTACGGGTTCAGGTCCTCCAGTTCCACAAGCAGGAGCTCGCCGTCTCTCGTCCGGCAGGCGTCCACCCGCTGGATCCCGTTTTTGATGTCGTTCCATCGAATGAATTTTTCCGCAAACGCGAGATCCTCGCGGCTCGCCTCGTATGGCTCCAGCTTCCAGCGCTGCGACTTGTCCGGCGCGTACATGGCGTATTCCGGCTTTTCGTTGATGAAGTAAAAGGAAACCTCATATTGGAAATCAATCGCAGGCTGTATCAGGTATTTCCCGACGTCCAGGTTCCTTTTTCGGAGTTCGCTGCCCGTTAAAAATTCGAGGCCGATGGAATCCGCGCCGTCTTTCGGCTTTATGACGTAAGCGTCCGTTTCCGGCAGGCGGCCTAAATTTTCTATCGCGTCTATCGTCGGAATTACCGGATACCCTGCCAGCGTCAGGTCGATCAGGTATTGCTTGCCGCGCATATCGGCTTTTCCTGTAAAATCGTTAAAAGTTTTGAGATTGTTTTTTTGCACCCTTTGTACGAAGGACGCGTAAATGTCCTTGAAGCCGCTGACCGCCCCGGTATTCCGAAACACCACTAGGTCGACCGCCTCCTCAAAGGCTTCGGAATTTTTTGGGTGGCATATCGCTATGTCGAAATGTTCTTTGAGCCGTCCGGTAATGTATAAATCTTCCTCGTAATATCGTCGGCCCTTTGCTTCATAATACAAGTCGGTCAGGTACAATATCTTTTTCATGTCCATGTCCGCCCTCTGTTTCCTATTATTTATTTCACATATCCGAGGTTTTTAAGCCAATCCGTGACTTCCTTTTTCGCCTTCTCGCGCTCCTTTTGCGCTGTTGCGCCTTTCATCTCCAGCGCCCCGGTCACTTTTGCCTTCGTTGTATCGGCGATATAGCGGTCGGTGCCGGAGAGTCCGCTGCCTTCGTGGGTGCAGAAGGGGGCGACAGTCTTGCCTTCGAGCTTCACTTTGTCAAAGAACGTATAGCACGGCATCGGCAGGTCCCCCCACCAGATCGGGTAGCCGAGGAAAATCACGTCGTACTTCGAGACGTCCGGCATCGTGCCGACGATTTCGGGACGGGCGTTTTCGTTCTTTTCTTTCTTCGCGAGTTCCGTTGCCGGAGTGTACTCCTTGGGGTACGGCTTCGCGGGTTTGATCTCAAAGGTGTCCGCGCCCGTCGCCTCGGCAATCATCTCGGCGAGGATACGTGTATTTCCCTTTTCGATGTAACCGACGTTGTAGTTTTCATCGGCACGGGAGAAATAGACCACCAATGCACGCTTTCCGTCCGTTTTCGTCTCGTCCTTCTTCGCCGGTGTCTCGCTCTTCGGCGCGGGTGCGGACGAACCTGAACTTTTTGCGGGCGCGCCGCCCCCGCAGGCCGTCAATGTCAGCGCGCAAAGCGCCAGAGCCATCATCGTGAACCATTTTTTCATTTTCCATCAACTCCTCAATGCATTGTTTTCAAATATTGTAAGCCGCAGGAACAGTCTCCCTCATCCGTTTTACGGGTGGGGGAGACTGTTGCTTATTTCGCGTAGCCGAGGCCGGAAATCCACGGCGCGACGTCGCCGGCGTCGTTGGCCAGGATTCCGTCGCCGATGGTCGCTCCTGCCGCCGAGGCGCGGACACTGTCGAGGCTGTCCGAGAGCGGGCTGCCGCCGCTGGTGGCGAAGGGAATCACCGTCTTGCCGGACAAGTCGTTGCTTTCGAGGAACGTCAGCACGATCATCGGCGCGTCGTACCACCAGATTGGATAGCCGACGAAAACCACGTCGTAATCCGCCATGTTTTCCACATTGCCCTCAAACGCGGGACGGGCGTTGTTGTTCTTCTCTGCCTTCGCCACGTCGAGGCACTCATCATAGCCGGGATACGGCGTCACAGGCTTGATCTCGAAAAGGTCGCCGCCGGTCTGTGCGGCAATCTCCCGCGCTACGTCTGCCGTGTGCCCCTGATAGGAGAAATACGCGACGAGGATTTTTCCGCCCGCCGCCTCGACCCGTCCGCCGAAACCGAACGAGCAAACCGACGCGAGGAAAACCGCGGCTAAGGTTATCATCTTGTGTTTCATCTTCATAATGTCCATGCTCCTTTTTCGCATCATTTTTGATTCTTTGCAGTCCGTCCGATCAGATGCCCGATTACCGCATATAACCCCACGATTCCCAGCAGCACAACGAGAAATGCGGCAAAAGGCAGCTTCGTCGCCGCCGTGCCGAAGATGTGCTTCATCAGCAGCCGATCCCCGAGTCGATGGAGGAATGAGCCGTAGACGCCGACGGCTGCTGTCAGGATTGCTGCTAAATGGAGGCCGATTCGGACGCGGCGGGACGACGTGTCCAATTTCGTCCAAAGGGCAAACCGCCGCCACAGCCCTGAAATGTGAAGGCCGAGATGAAGTCCCGTGAGTATCAACAGTCCATAGGAGGACGTGACGTGCACCTGATGGGCGACAATGCTCCGCTGCCATGCCATGCCGAAAACGCCGTGGAAGAGTTGATTTGCGATGGCAAGCCCGCTGATCAGAGAGAGCAGGAAGCATACCGCCAGCGCAAGATTGACGATGGCCGGAATTACCCGCCCGATGCTCCAACGCCCGCGAGGAAGGGAAGACAGCCAGCCGCTGTTCCATGCGAGATGGAGGAGCACAAGAGCGCCCATCGCAATCCCCAGCGCCTCATGCAGCGCCTTCGATATGAAAGAGAAGCTCATTAAAAGCAGCAGCACGACCAGCAGCGCTGCATCCAATACGTTCCTTTTCATTTCCTGTTTCCGCTGTGTCAAAGCGACGCGCCGATTTTCCGCGCCATCTCGCCAAACTCGGAACGCTCGACGAGGGAGCGTGAGCCGCAGCCGACGCCCAGCACCTGCCCCGCGTCCGTCCAGTTCATATAGCGTACCAGCGTATCGTAATGGGCGGCCAGCGCTTGGAAGGTCCAGTCGGCGCTGTTGTACGCCGTGGCAATCAGTACCGATTTCTTGCCGTTCAGCTTGCCTGTGCGGGAATAGAAGCGGTCCACGACGATCTTGAGCTGCGCAGACATGCCGTAGTAATAAAGCGGCGTTGTCAGCACCAGCATATCCGCCTCCAGCATTTTCGGCATCAGCTTCGTCTCGATGGCGTCCTGATAAATGCAGGGGCCGTCCATGCCGCACTTGTCGCAGCCACGGCAAGGATGCGTTTCCTCGTTGGCCGCATCGAAGGTGAATATCTCATGCCCCGCGCTTTTCGCGCCCTCGGTAAAACGATCCGCCAAATAGATGGATGTGGATTCGTTTTTCGGATGGGGGCTCGATGTGATGACGACAATCTTCATTTTCTTTCCTCCCGATACCGCGCCCTTTACGGGCGGCTTTGCCTCGCTTTTCTTGTCCCTGCTGACGGCGGCCAGTCCGCAGCCGCTCAATAAGAGCGTCATCGCGCCCATGCCGCTGATTTTCAAGAATTCCCGCCGGTTCATGCGGTCACCTCATTTCAGCTTATTTCCGCTTATGCCGTTCACTTCTCCGTATAGACTTCCTTTGCCATGTTGAAAGCCGCCCACGCCTTCGGCCAGCCCGCGTAGAAGCCCAGCTGGGTGATGATCTCGACCATCTCGTCCTTCGTGACGCCGTTCTTCTTTGCCGATTCGATATGGTATTTCAGCGAGCTGTCGATGACGCCCGACGCCACCAGCGCCGAGACCGTCACGATGCTGCGGTCGTGCAGGGAAAGCACGTCGTTCTTCGACCAGACCTCGCCGAAGAGGATATCGTCGTTGTACCGCGCGAAGTCCGGCGCGAAATCGCCGAGCCTGTCGCGTCCCGCCGTTTGTACCACCTTGACCGCTTCCCGCTGTTCCGCCATTTCCGCCACTCCCATCGTCATGAAATTCGTCGTGAAAAACATTCCCGCCGCCAATACGGCCGCCGTCCATTTCTTTGTGTTCATGCTGTTTCCTCCTAAACCTAACTCGCGTATGATATTCTTTCGTTATTTTTGCGCCGTTTCCGTCATGTCTTCCGTTATTTCCCGTCCGGCCTTCCGAAATTCCTTGAGGCTCTTTCCGAAAGCCGCCCCGATTTCCGGCAGCTTTCCCGGCCCGAAGACCACCAGACCGATGACGAGGATCAAAACGAGCTCCGGCACGCCCAATCCAAACATAGCAAGACCTCCTAATCTATCGGCACGATCTCATATCGCGGATTGCCCATGCCGAGCCTTCGCATCGCGGCAAGCTGGGCGAGGCCGTCGCGGCTCTCGATGCGTTCCACGAGATCGTGTTTTTCCTTTTCGGGGCGAGCGTAGACCATATCGCAGGACGCCTGGTCCACCGCGAGGATGTCCGTCGAGGCGAGGATGCCAAGGTCGGGAATCACCGGTTCGGCGGCTTTCACGCCTGCGCAGTCGCAGTCCACGCTCATGCGGCGCAGCACGTTGATGAAGACGATGCGCTTTCCGAAGAAGTCGCAGGTCGCCTTGCCGCTGTCCGCCATGTTTTCCATGAAGAGCGCGCCGTTGGCCATGCTGCCCTCCCAGTCGTCGACGCCGGGGGCGTCGGATTTGTGGAAGCCGTGCACCATGCGCTTCCCGATCTGCCCGTCGGCGCAGCCGATGGCGATATTCTTCAGCGAGCCGCCGAAGCCGCCCCGGGCGTGGCCCTTGAAATGGGTCAATACCACCATCGAATCGTAATTCAGAAGATGGGAGCCCATCGAGACTTCGGGGAGATGTAAATAGTTCCGCACGGGCAGCATGACCGTGCCTTCCTCGTCCATGATGTCCACCGGGCAGAAGGTCCAGCCGTTGATCTCCAGCGTCTTGCGGTGCTTCTCGGTGGTGTCCCGGTCGCCGACGTACATCGTGTTTGTCTCGACGATGACGCTGTTCGGTATGGCCGCCTGAAACGCCTTCACCATGTCCCGGGGCAGGATGTTCGGCCCGTGGGCTTCGCCCGTGTGCAGCTTGATGGCGACCTTGCCGTAAATGTGCTCGTTGATGCGTCCGTACAGCTTCAAAAGATGCGGCGCGTCAATGTGCTTCGTGAAATACACCTTCGCCCGCGAGCCGACCTTGCCGCCCTTCGTCACGTCCTCGCTGCCGACGACGGGCGCCTGCGCCAGCGCGCGGCCCATGCCGGAAAGCGGAGACAGCATCGAGCCGACCGCCATCATGCCGCCCAGCTTCATGAAATCGCGGCGTGATATGTCCTTCATGCTTGTCCCTCCGTTTCTTACTTCTGCAGGCCTTTCGTGCTCAAAACGATATGGGCCGGACGGTTCGTGATTTCCCGCGCCGCCGTGAACATCGACGAAAGCCCCCGCAGATATTCGCCGTAGGCTTCGGACTCCACATAGCTTTGATAGGCCGCCTCGTCCCGATAAATTTCCATCGTGTGGATGATATTCGGCGCGTCGTGCTCCGCCGTCACGAACATGCCCATGACGCCCGCGTCGTCCCGCACGGCGCGGACCGCTTCCGCCGCCGCCAGCTTCTGGTACTCGGCGAGCCGCTCCGGGCGCACCTCATAGCGGTGCATCAGGACCACCGTGCCGACGCCCTCCGCTTTTTGCTCCAATGCGATGCCGTTGGCCTCAAGGATTTTCAGGCTCTTCAGGATGGGAAACCGCTCGGCGCGGTAAGCCTGGAATCCTTCGCTGCTGGCGTGGATGCGGTACGCCTCATAGCTTTCGTAAATCTCGATCAGCCGCAGCACGTCGGGGTTTTCCGCGTCGATGCCGCCGTAAAGCGCGTAGGTTCCCGCTTCGTTCGCCGCCGTCGGGCCGACGGTGCGCGCCGCGACTTCGCCCATCTTCGCCATATCGCCGGGCGTGGACTCCACAACCGCCCAATGGACCATCGGCATATTTCCCTCCGGCGTGCGAACCGGATGCGCCGCCGCCGTCGCGCCCAAGGCCATCAGGCCGCCCAAAACCAGCGCCGCCATCTTTTTTTGGAACTGTTTCATAGTGTCCTCCCTCATTTCTTTTCATATTGCGCGGCGAAATCGAGGCATTTCCCCAATACGTCGCCCGTCTTCAAATATTCGTAAGTCGGCATTTCAAAGAGGATCGGCTTCAGCGCGCGGTAATCGATCTTCCCGTTCTCGCCCAGCACGCTTTCGTCGGCGAAGGTGTGAACGATCTCCGCCACGAAGCTCTCGAAGCCTTCCGTCTCGTAAACGTCCACGACGCGGCATTCCATCGTGAGCGGCGACGCGGAAAGCAGCGGCGCTCCCGTCTCGCCCGCGGTGCAGTCGAACACGCCGGACTTGTCCGCCTTCGCGCCGCTGACCTTGCCGACGTAAGAGGCCGCCGGGAGCAGCTCCTCCGTGACGATGTTCAGCGAAAATGCTTTGTTTTCCTTCACGCCCTTGTTCGTGTAGTGGGGCTTCGCCATGCTGACCATCACGCGGTCATGGCCGATGATGCCCACATGTCCGGCCAGGAGCCAGTTCGCCTTGCCGTCCACCATCGCGCCGACCACTACCAGCGGCGTCGGGTACAATGCCAGCACACTGCCTATATCTTTTTTCACAGCTAATCCCTCCTAATCCTTCGGCGCGTTTTTCATCCAGACCTGCGCGTCGCGCTTTGCCGTTTTAGTATTTTGCGCCATGACGCCCACCAGCGGGTGCGGCGTGTAAAGCTCTTCCAGATAGGAAATATCTTCCTCCTCGAGCCGCAGCCCGACGGCGTTCACGGCGCCGTCCACATGGCTTGCTTTCGTGGCGCCCACCACCGGCGACGTCACCTTCGTCAGCAGCCACGCCAGAGAGATTTCCGTCATGGTCACATGATATTTATCCGCCAGCTTCGCCACGCGGTCTATGATCTTTTCGTCCGCCGCCGCCGTGCCGTCGTATTTCAGCTTCGCGTAGCTGTCCTCCCGCAGCCGTTTGGAGGATTCGCCCGGTTTTCGGGAGAGCCGTCCGCTGGCGAGGGCGCTGTACGGCGTCATGGCGATATTGTCTTCCTCGCAGAAGGGCGCCATTTCCCGCTCTTCCTCGCGGAACAGCAGATTGTAATGGTTCTGCACGGAGATGAATTTCGTGAAGCCTTCCTTTTCGGCCAGCGCGTTGGCCTTCGCCAACTGCCACGCGTAGCAGTTGGCGATGCCGATATAGCGGACCTTTCCTGCCTTCACCACGCGGTGCAGTCCGTCTAAGATGTCATGGATGGGTGTCTGGTAGTCCCACATGTGATAGATATACAGGTCCACATAGTCCATGCCTAAATGGGACAGGCTCAGGTCCAGCTGCTTCTCGATATGCTGCTGCCCGGTCACGCCGTCCTCGATTTCCTTTGTGGCGCGCGGGAGAAATTTCGTCGCCACGACCACTTCGCCGCGTTTCGCGAAATCCCGGAGCGCTCGTCCCAGATATTCTTCGCTGGTGCCGTTTTGATAGGCGATGGCCGTGTCGAAGAAATTCACGCCCGCGTCAAGCGCGCGGCGGATGATGCCCCGCGAGGCCGTCTCGTCCACCGTCCAGCTGTGCTGTCCCGTCGCCGCATTCCCAAGCCCCATGCAGCCGAGGCAGATGCGGGAAACCTTCAGCGCCGACGCGCCAAGTTGTGTGTATTCCATAAGGCCGCCTTTATTTCTTTTCCGCCATGAACTTCGGTAGCAGCTTTCCGCCGACGCCCCAGTTTTCCGGCTCGTTTTCCTCGATCAGCACATAAAACGCCGAAGCGGGCATTCCCAATGTCTCGCTGGCGACGCGGGTGAAGCCTTCCACCAATTTCTCCTTCTGCTCCGTCGTCGCTTTCGCGGTCTTCATTTCGATGAACGGCATTGTCTTTTCCTCCTGTCATGCAAGCAATTTTTTCGCATTTTCCGTATAGAATCGGCCCAACTGTCCGCGCTGCGCCAGCACTTCGTCCAGCGCTTTCTTGCGCTGCAGCACGATGGGCGCCAGCACATACGGGTAATCGCTGCCATAGACGATATGATGCTCGTCCGTGATCCGAAGCAGCATATCCATCTGGTCGGGCGTCGGGTCCCCCGCGAGGTCGAACCAAAGATGCTTCATGCCCGCTTCCATATCGACGGGTTCCATCCTGCCCATGGCCGAAAGCAGGCGGAACATGCCGCCCGCGCGGCTCTTCATATAGGGCAGGAACGAGCCGCAATGAGGCACTACGAGGCGGATGCGCGGAAATTTTTCCAGCGTCCGGTTCGCTAAGAGATTCACCACCGCCCGGGTGGTGTCCGCCGGATATTCATAGAGCGCCATGACGCCGCCCGTGACCACGCCCTCCCTCGGCAGGCTCCGTGCGGGGCTCGGATGCAGGATCACCAGCGCGCCGCGCCTGTCAAGCTCCGCAAACACGGAATCGAAGCTCGGGTCCCCGAGATAGACGCCGTCGCTGTTGGAGGCGACCTTCACGCCCAGCGCTCCGAGACGCTCCGACGCGTAACGGATTTCCTCCAGCGCGCCTTCAACGTCGGGCAGGGGCAGCGCCGCGACGAAGCCGAATTTCTCCGGATGCTTTCGGCAGAACGCGGCGTATTCCTCATTGACCGCCCGCGTGACCTCGCGGGCAAGTCCCGCGTCGCCATGATAGGTGTGCGGCGTCGGCATGGACAGCACGGCGTAGTCGAGACCCGCGTCCGCCATGAATTGCAGATGCGCCTCTTCCGACCACTGCGGAATGGGAAAGCCTTCCTCCGCCACGACGTCGATGCCGAGGCGTTTCAGCCCGTCGACATAAGACGGCAGCATCGCGTGGGCGTGAAAATCCACGCGCCGCCCCATTTTCCCGCCTGCCGCCGCCAGCGTCGGAAATTTTCCCAGGAACGCCGACGCAGCCGCGGCGCCGGTCAGCTTCAAAAACGCCCGCCGGTTCATGCAGTCACCTCATTTCAGTTTCGCGTACTCCGCCGGGTCTACCGGCTCCAGCCATTCCGTCGAGACGCCTTCGCCGGACAGCATGACGGAAAGATGCTGCATCATATTGTTCGGACCCGCGCCGTGCCAGTGCTTCGTACCCTCGGGAATCGTCACCACCGTGCCGGGCAGGATCTCCTTCGGCTCCTCGCCCCAGATCTGATAGTAGCCGCGCCCCGATTCGCCGACGAGGATCTGGCAGGTGCCGTGATGGATGTGCCAGTGGTTGATGGTGCCTTTCGTGAAGGTCACGTTCGCCACGCCGATCTTGTCGCTGGCCAGCGGCGCCAAGAAGGTCTTGCCCGTGAAATATTTGTCGTAGTTGACGTTCGGCGCGCCGATGGCAAAAATCGTTCCGGCTTCCTTGCCGAGCTCCGCCTTGACTTCCTCCACGGCCGGATAGCCTTCCGCGGTCGCCTCCGCCGCGTCGGCGACGCCGCCGAAGGCCGTCAGTCCCGCTGCGAGAATCCCCGCCAGCGCCGCTAATTTCATTTTCTTCGTCCAATTCTTCATTTTTTCATCGTCCTTTCTGTTGTCTGCCGTTCTCGGCCTGCCATATCAAATAATCGACCTTGTCCAAGACTTGCTGCCGCCGGTGCAGCTCGTCCATCAGCCGTCCCCGCTGTCCCCGGAGAATTCGCGCCCGCGCCGCTTCCGTGCCGGAGCGTGCCGAAAGCTCCATATAGCGGCGAACGTCCGACGGATCGAATCCCGCGTTTTCCAGAAGCGAAGAAAGCCCCGCGTTCGCCTCCGTTTTTTTCAATCGCATCACGCTCCTTTGTTTCGCCCGAAAAAATACGGGCGAGTCGTTTTCCCGGCTTCGCCCACAGTATAAAATCATTTTTGCAAGTTTGTCTAATACCTATTTTTTATGCGCAACTATGCTCAAAAAGCATGCTCGTTTTTCTGCAATATATCGTGCATCAGTTATGCCTAAATCGTATAGATGAATATAACTTTTAAGTATTAGACATAAATCTTGTCGCTCTATATAATTTCCAATAGGAATACTTCTCAACCAAGAACAGGGGGCATCTCTATGAGCGAATTGACGAGACGAGATTTCATCAAGCTGGCGGGCGCGGCGGCGGCCATGACCGCGCTGCCGGGCAGTGTCGGAGCGGCGGGAAAGAACGAGAGCGGCCAGGCCTCGGCGAAAAAGCCGGGCACGGGCGGCGACAAATATCTCCCTTACGACAAGCGGACCGGCCCGGAGGCTTTCGTCTATTTCACCCGCGACCTTTCGGCGGCGGGACTCTTGAAAGTCTTTGACCGCGTGAAAGGCGTTCTCGCCGGGAAGATTGCCGTCAAGCTCCACACCGGCGAACCGGAGGGGCCGAACATCATTCCACGTCCGTGGGTCAAGGAGCTTTTAGCCGAGCGCCTGCCGAACGCCGCCATCGTCGAGACGAACACCTACTATAATTACGGGCGCTACACGACGGAAGACCATCGGAAAACTCTCGAAACGAACGGCTGGACCTTCGCGCCCGTGGACATCATGGACGCCGAAGGCACCGCGCTGCTTCCCGTGCCGCACGGCAAGTGGTTCAAGGAAATGTCCGTCGGCAAGAATCTTTTGAACTACGATTCGTTCCTTGCGCTGACCCATTTCAAGGGGCACACCATGGGCGGCTTTGGCGGCTCGGACAAGAATATCGGCATCGGCTGCGCGGACGGGCGCATCGGCAAGAAATGGATTCACACCTATGAGGGCAAAGACCAGTGGAGCATCAGCAAGGAAGAATTCATGGAACGCATGACCGAATCCACCCAGGCGACGATTTCTTACTTTGCCCACAAGACCGCATTCATCAACGTCATGCGGAACATGAGCGTGGACTGTGACTGCGCGGGCACGGGCGCCGCTCCGGTGGTGACGCCGGACGTCGGCATCGTCGCGTCCTTCGACATCCTCGCGGCGGATCAGGCCTGCGTCGATATGGTCTACGCGCTGCCGGAAGAGAGCCGCCACGACCTCGTGGAGCGCATCGAAAGCCGGCACGGTCTGCGCCAGCTTTCCTACATGAAGGAAATGGGCATGGGCAACGACCGGTATCACCTGATCGACATTGACAACGGCGACGCCGAGATTACCGTGAAGGAAGCCGTAAAAGGCATCAGCGGCAAATGGGTTTACGACGGGCAATAAGAAGAGCGAATAGAAAACGTCCCGGTTCTGTGAAGAGCCGGGACGTTTTTTGTGCGTCTGTATCGAAAATTATTCCACGAACTTTTCCCGCATGAAATCCAGGAACCGTCCCGCCGCGCCGAAGGTCGGCTGGAAGCGTTTCCACGCCAGCACCACGGTGGAGGTCAGCGGCGGATCGAAGGGGCGGAAGGCAAACTGCGCCGGATTGTAATGGCACACCGCGCCCTCGATGGTGATGGCGTCGGCAAAGCCGCTTTCCACCAGCGGCAGCGAATTGTCCACGAGGTTGTGGCACGCAAAGATTTGCAGCTCCGTCATGTCGCCCAGCCAATGCTCGACCTCCTTGCGGACGGAAAGCCGCCCCGTATTGATGAGCCGCCGCCCTGCGAGATCCTGCCGCCGGATCTTCTTCTTTTTCGCCAGCTCGCTGCCCGCACGTGTGAGCACGCCCCAGTTTTCCTTCGTCGGCAGGCGGAAGTAATCGTAATGGGCGACGTCGATGGGTTCCTGCAGCAGCGCGAAATCTAAAAGCCCCGCGTCCAGACGCTCCCGGAGCGTGTCCGCGCTGTTCGTGTAAATCTCATACTGCACCTTCGGATAGCGCAGGGAAAACTCCTCCAGCGTGCGGATGACCTCCGAGCCCGCCGCATAGACGCCGCTGCCGATGGCCAGCGTCCCGCCTATGTCCTCGGCGTGGCGGAAATCCGCCTCGATGCGGTCGACGAGCGCCACGGCTTCCTCCGCCCGATGGCGAAGCATCACGCCCGCCTCGGTCAGGGCCAGCCTGCGCCCACGCTCGAAAAGCGGCTGCCCCAGCTCTGCCTCCAGCTCGGCGAGCTGCCGTGAGAGCGTGGGCTGGGTCAGATGCAGCGATTCCGCCGCCCGTGAAATATTCTGCTCCCGCACCACCGCTAAAAAATACCGAAGTACTCGAATCTCCATCGTTGGCCGCCTTTCTTAGCGTAAAATTCAGAGAAGTTGTCCGTTGATTTTGTTTCATGGCGTTCTCGGTTCTTTTATCATATCACACCTTAAAAAATTTCCACAAGGCGTTAAGGGGAAGCATACTATCATGCCGACAGGGGGAATCTCGTGAAGCGCGAGTATACATGGAAAAAGTTGCCGTTTTTCTTGTCAGGGAAGGCTTTGAAGTGATAAAATAGAAAGGTAGGGATTCAATAAGAACGCATAAAGGGGAGATTGTATGGTCGTGGAATAGAGCGTGATTCTGTTCCTCGGCCATTTTTTCATGCGAAGGGTATGGAGCGTGTGGTGAAATGAAGCGTTATTTTATGATGGGCATGGCGATCGTGTTGGCGCTTTCGCTGGGCGCGATTTTCTATGGCGCGTGGCTCAACGAGCGCGGCGAGTTTCAGATTGCGCGGCGCATGAAGGAACGGTCGGTTCTGCTTCGGGGCACGCGGGTCGCGATGCGCCCGATTCGTCCGCGGATTTCGATGAACGTGGTGAATCTTGATACGAATACGATGGCGGACGCCGTTGCGCTGGTCGAGGGGCGCGTTACGGCGTGCCTTGCGCCGAAGGGCAGCTTTGTCCGGCAGGGCGACACGATTTTCGTTTTGGAGAACGAAAATATCCCGCTGCAAATCCAGGAAGCGGAGTCGAATATCTTGCAGGCCCAGGCTAATCTCCGGCGGGCGGAGAACAATTACCACCGCTATCAGATCCTGAAAGCTAGCGACGCGGCGTCGGCGCAGCAGTACGACGACGCGGAGGCGACTTACTATTCGGCGGAGGCGGCGCTCCAGGTCGCGGAGTCAAAGCTGGGCCAGCTTCGCGTGCAGGAATCGCGGCAGTCGGTCGCCGCGCCCATCGACGGCAAGGTACTGGTGCTGTACCGCCAGCAGGGCGCTTATGTGCAGAGCGGTACGGCGCTCGCGCTGGTGGGGAATTTCGATTATCTCTATTTCACGACGCCGGTGCAGGACAAGCACGCCCGCTATCTCTCCATCGGACAGGAAGCGGATTTGGTATTCCAGAGCAAAGATTTCAAGAAGGTTTACGGTACGGATTACGCGGCGGGAAATCTCGGCAGCCAGCAGACTTTCACTGCGGCCATCGCGGAAATCCGGCCTCCGGTTTCCGAGCCTGCCGCTATACGAAACGTCCTCTGGCAGGTCGATAACCGTTCCGGGCTTTTGGAGCCGCAGACCTACGGCGGAGTGAGTTTCAAGGCGCGCCGGAGCCACGACGCGCTGGTGGTGCCGCTTTCGGCGTTGACGGATAACGATAAAGACACGGTCTTCGTCGTGAAGGAGGACAATACGGTGGAACGGCGCGAGGTCAAGGCGGGGACGGACGACGGAACGTACATCGAGATTCTGTCCGGGTTGTCCGAAGGCGAGATCGTGGTGACCAGCGGCACGGAAGGGCTGAGCGACGGGGAACATGCCGAAGTCATGTTGGAGGATATGGAGGGAGTGAGCAAGGCGCGATGAACGACAATATATTCAATCGGGCGGCGCTCGACAAACTGCGCTCTCCGGAAAAGCTCGACACGATGATTCGCATCACCGGCCCCGTGGGCTGGATGGGGCTGGCGTCCGTCGCGCTGCTTTGTTTCGCCATCGTGCTTTGGTCGTTTTACGGCTCCTTCACGGACAAGGCGGAGGGCTGCGGGCTGATCATGGATTCGGCGGGTATTGTGAGCGTTACGCATCCGGTTGCGGGCAAGATATCCGCCGTGCACGTCCAAACGGGGGACAGGGTTTACAAGGGGAT
>JAEERZ010000207.1 GCA_016286075.1 Selenomonadaceae bacterium | reverse complement strand
CCTCCAATGTGCCGTCCATAGAGATCAGCGCGGCAATCACGTCGATGCGGCGATCCGTTGCGTCTTTCCCGATGGCCTGTGCTCCGAGGATTCGCCCCGTAGGCGTCTCGAATACAAGCTTTAAATGAATCGGCGCGCTCCCCGGCATTAGGCTGACCTTGTCGGCGGGGATGACGTAGACCGATTCGCAGGGAATCCCCGCTTCCTTTGCCGCGCGCTCGGTCAGACCGGTGCAGGCGGCGTACAGATTGAAGACGCGAAGTACCGAAGAACCGATGACTCCCTTCGAACGATGGGAAAGTCCCGCGATATGGTCGGCGGCGGCGCGGCCTTCCATTTGCGCGGGCCATGCCAGCGCAAGCCGCGTCCATTTCCGCGTCAGGCGGTGAAAGACTTCAATCGCGTCTCCCACGGCGTAGATAGACGGGTCGCTAGTCTGATAGTTGTGATTGACGCGAATGCCGCCCGTCTCGCCGATTTCGAGCCCTGCCGCTTTCGCAAGCTCCGTCTCCGGGTGGACGCCGATGGCCAGCACCGTCGCACCCGCTGTGATTTTTCGACCACTGGCGAGCTCTACCTCGTTTTCCCCGATGCGTTTTACGCCGTCTTTCAAAACGAGTGTGACGCCGTGGTCGAGCATTTCCTTGTGCAGAATTTGTGCCATGTCGAAATCAAAGGGCGTCATGATTTGCGGCATGGCTTCAATCAAAGCGACGTTTCGCTCGCTCTCGCGGAGGTTTTCCGCGACTTCGCATCCGATGAAGCCGCCGCCGACCACCGCCACGTCCTTTACGTTGCGGGAGGTGAGCCAAGCGTCTAATTTTTCGATATCGGCCACGCTTCGGACGGTGAAAACATTTTCCCGGTCGGCGCCTTCGATGCTCTGCGGGCGGATTGGTTCCGCGCCCGGAGAGAGAATCAATACGTCGTAGCGTTCCTCGTACTCCGTGCCGTCGGTATGTCGTTTTACGCGAATCGTTTTCGCCGCGCGGTCGATGGACGTCACTTCGTTTTCCGTACGGACTTCAATATTATATTGTTTTTTGAAGCGCTCCGGCGTGACCATCAGAAGACTGCCGCTGTCCGGCACGACGCGGCTCAAAAAATACGGAAGGCTGCAATTCGAGTAGGAGACGTGCGGTCCGCGCTCGTAAATCACGATTTCCGCGCTCTCGTCGAGGCGTCGGAGTCGCGCGGCGGCGGAAGCGCCCCCGGTTACGCCGCCGACAATCAAAATTCGTTTCGCCATGCGGTTACTCCTTTAAAGCGGCTTTCGTCGCTTCCTTTGCACACCAGCCGATGAGCTTCTTGCAGTTGCGGGCGCGGTCTTTTTTCCCTTCCGGCGTAGACTCGTCAAACGGGAAGCAGAGGTCGCGGCACTCTATGGTGCCCCATTCGGCGATGCATTTTTTGATATATTCGCCGTGGCGCGGGTAAATCCCCGTTCCCTCATGGTGCAGTTCGTCCACGCGTTCTTCAAAGGATTCCTTCGCAAACGGATTCTTCCGTCCGTGACGGCTGCCGATGACGCACATGCCGGCGTTTACCGCGCCGCAGGTATGCTTCGTGAATCCCATGCCGCCGCCCATGCCCGAGACCAGCGCAATGACTTCCGGCGGATAATCCGTCGTTTTCTGTTCCAAATAGCCTTGAAATACGCATTCGCCGCAGTTCAGACCGTGCTTGAAATGTTCCATCGCCGCCTGCGAAGCCTTTTCCGAAATCTCCTCAATTTCCGCTTCACTGTAAACTTTTTTCTCCGTCATGTTTTGTCCTCCTTTGCCTCTTTGATAACTTCTCTGCTGTTATTATTCTTTTTTCCCTGTCCAATTCCTTCTTCGTCTGCTATAACACGGCAAATTTTTTTACCGCGTTGAAATGCGTTAAGAGGAAATTTTGTCGTTGGCAAAATTTGAACAACGGCGTTATAATAATTTTTACTTGGAAGGAGACGATTGCGATGAAAATAAAATCTTTGTCGGCGGTGTTTTTGCTCTGCCTTGCGCTTTTCGCGCCGACGACGGAGTGCGCGGCGGCGGAAGTCGAGCCGCCGATTCTTTCCGTCAGCGGCAGCGGAACGGTGCGGAGCGTACCGGATCAGGCGGCAATTACTTTAGGCGTGGTTACGCGCGGGTCGACGGCGGCGGAGGCGCAGCAGGAAAACGCGGCGAAGGCGTCAGCCGTGAAGGATGCTTTGATTGCTCTCGGGATTGAGGAGACGGATATTAAGACGGAAGAATACCGTTTTAATCCCGAATACAGCCGCGAGAAGAACGAGCGCAACGTCATTGTCGGTTATACCGCGTCGAATATTATTCGCGTGAAGGTGCGCGACGTGGCGATTGTGGGCGACGTTGTCGACGCGGCGCTGGCAAGCGGAGCGAATACCGTTCATTCGCTGGATTTTTCCATTCGCGATACCGAAGGGCTTCGGAAAAAAGCGCTGGAAAATGCGGTGAAGGACGCCCGGAGCAAAGCGGACGCCATAGCTCATGCCCTCGGAGTCAGTATCGTAGGGGTTCGTCATGTGACGGAAAATACGGGAATGTTCCAGTCTCGCGGGAATAACGGCATGATGATGGCGAAAAGCATGGATATGGCGGAGGCGACCCCCATTGAGGCGGGCGATATGTCGCTGACGGCGGACGTGCATATTGATTTTGTTCTTTCACGTTGAGATGATGGGAACGAAAAAAGCTCGTATTCCGGCTATTGAATATATTCGCGGCGTTTCCATGCTCGGCGTCGTCGGCATTCACGTCGGCTCGCAGTACCTGGCGAATCCGTCGCCGAATCTTGCGCTTGTGGCGCTCTTTGAGATCGTCACGCGGTTTTCTGTGCCCATTTTTTTCTTCGTTTCGGCCTTCGGGCTTTTTTATCATCTGGATATGGGAAAACCGTTTGACTACATGACGTTTTTGCGCCGTCGTGCGCAAACGGTGCTTGTGCCTTACGTCGTGTGGTCCATCTTTTATATGCTGCATTACACGGTGCTGTTCCGCAATACGATGCTCCTGCATTTGAACGTGCTCGTGAAATATCTGTTCTACGGCTTCGGCAGTTACCAGCTTTACTTCATGGTGATTCTGCTTTGGTTCTATTTGTTGATGCCGCTGTGGATTTGGATAGTCCGGCGAATGACGCCGGGACGTCTCGCGGTGCTTTTGACAGCACAGATTGCCTTCGACTATTGGTCGAGCTTTCTGTTGAAGCCGAGCGCTATAGGAAATTCGCTGCTGCGCGAGATGGTGGAGAATCGGCTGAATTACTGGGTCATGCACTACGTCTTCATCTTTGTGCTGGGCGGATGGCTGGCCGTGCATTACGATGATTTCCTTGATTTTGGCCGGCGGCGCGGAGCGATTGCGGCGTTCTTTGGCTGTTCGTTGGCGTCCATGCTCGGGTATTATTATTATTTGATCCTTGTGCGTGGGTACGACGCTATCGGCGCGATCAATACTGTGCATCAGCTTTGCCCGTTCGGGGTGATTTATACGCTGGCGGCGTCGATTTTCCTTTTTGCGGCTTTCACGCCGGACGCTTCACCTACGGCAATCCGGCCGATATTGTCGTTTCTGGGTCGCCATTCCTATTTCGTTTATCTGGCGCATCCGCTGGCCATTACTTATTTAGGCCTCGTTTTGGAGAGCACGGGGCGCGTGATGACTGCTTCGTTGGCTGTCGCGTTCTACTTTGCCGTTGTGCTTTTGGCTTTGGGTGCCGCCGTCATCATGCGGCGTATCGGTGAAAAAGCGCCCCTTGTAAACGGGCTGACGATTGGGATATGGAGATAACGGCAGCGGTAATCAGTGAGAGAATAAAGCGGCAATAATGTTCTAAGAATATTTGTAACAGGCCAATATGCATTTTGTGAAAAAAAGATTCCTTTGTCCGGCTCTTCTCGGGCAAAGGAATCTTTTTTCATGCGGGTTATTCGTTTTTGATACTTATTGGCGTCAACAGTTCCGTATGGCGGCCGAGCCAGCCGGAGAGTTCCCGCCAGCCGTCCCGTTCGGCGCGGAGCGGTTCCCCTGTGGAAAATTCGGTTTCTTCCGTATCGGCGTCGAGGGGTTGGAAAAAATTGTCGTCGAAATTTCCGATTTCGGTTGTTGTCAGCCAATGATGCGGCGTTACAATGCTTCTGATTCTTTCCGTCAGCGGG
>JAEERZ010000012.1 GCA_016286075.1 Selenomonadaceae bacterium | reverse complement strand
CGCCAAAAGGTCAGGATACGACTCGCCAAATTTATGGTTATCTTTTCTTCCTGCGAATTAACTTCGGCCGCTTCCATGCCGGCGCTCTCAAAGAAAAATACGCTTATTGCCATAATTAATGCTATCCACGATTTCATTTCATCACACTTCTTTTCTATAAAAATAAATATTGTACTCGATATGCAATCCGTCAAGAATGTATTTCTAAAGTATAGCGCATTTTTGATGAATTGTGTCAGAAGAGTTTTCACCAGCCTCAATTTTAAAATAAAAATCCTTGAGTGTAAATTTTCTTATAATCAGGAAAACAAAAAAGCTGCGCATTTATTTGCTATAACAAATGCGGCAGCTTTGCAATCCCGTTATATACTATTCCAAAATATAAATTTCTAATTCCTGTCTTCCAAAATCAAGGGCTTCTTCATGCGAATCAAAAGCAATGTCAATAATATTGCCGACGATTGCGCCGCCGATATCTTCCGCCACAGCTTCACCGTAGCCCGGAATGTAAACTCGCGTCCCGAGCGGAATGAAGGACGGATCTACAGCAATAACGCCATGCCGGACAGGAGTCCCGCTGGCCGTATATGGGCCGTTGCCCGGGTCATACGCGCTGTATGCGGTAGCGGAAACATGTATGCTCTTTCCTTCACGTACAGCCTGCTTAAAAAGTTCCGCGTCCTGCGCCGCCTTTTTTTTCGCTGCTTCCCGTTCAGCTTTTTCTCGCGCTTCCGTTTCCTTGGCCGCTTCAGGCGCTTTCTTGAGATTTTTCTTCTTTAATTCTGCTTGTGTCTGAGGCCCGCAAATACCATCCACATCAATATTCCGGTCTCGCTGGAATTTACGAACCGCTTCCACCGTCGCCTTGTCATACACGCCGCTTGGCTTTCCCTGCAAATATTCCAGTTCTATCAATTGCGTTTGTAAAATGCGTACAGCTTCACCTTTCGCCCCTTCCCGCAAGGTTGCCGCAGCGGCGAATACCGTTTGAGAAACAAACAACGCAATACTTAGCAATATTGCGCACAAAACCGGGATTCGTTTCATTTTTCTTCACCTCTTCGCCAAACATTTCAATATATAGTTCGCGTGGAAGGAACTCGCGCTCGCAATTCGCCGGTTCTCAACTGCATTCCTGATATTGGCGAAAATTGCGCAAAATAACAATCGGCGTTTTCTGCGAATCATTTCCAAAAGGATTGTCCAATAATGCTTTTTCTACTTTTTCTGGGCGTAATCCCTGGCTGGCGCCGACAATGCGAGCGCGTCCAAGATCGTTTGCATCTACGATTGCAGCCCCCAGACATCCCACTCGTTCTTTGATTTCCTCTACTATTTTTTGAGGATTTCTTGGACCATAGACAATATGCTTGTCATAAGGGGGCATCGTTCCCGTCACATCATCGATTAAAGCCGCTTGTTCACCGCCCAATCGATAGAACACACCCTTGATTCCAAAAATTTTCGCTATAAATCCAATAAATAAGGCGCCGGTAACACGCCAAACGCCTTCCTCTTCCATCAATGCCTGCATAGCGTGCGGCGCAGCCAAGCTGCCTACATCAGGCATGAATCTGCAAAGAAATCTTGCCTGCCAGGAAAGCGTCAGTTCTTCCGGGCGCACTATATGATTTTGTGTGATGGCTACGACGCTTTCCGCCACCGTCACTATATCATCTGGTCCCACTTTATTCTTTGTATAGCGTTCCATCGCATCCACAATATTGTCTTTATGTGTCAGGATACGCGTTGGCACAGGTATTTTTACCAGTTCATTCATCCCGCGTCCTCCTCTTGCTCACCTGCAAGTTCCACTCCTGCAAGTTTTGCAATCTCTTCTGCCGACAAAACAATACGAAATTTCTTCAATTTCCATGGGAATCGACCAAGTTCCGTAAAAATAATATCCAACGGCAAATCGACCATATTGGAAAGAGCCTCTCGTATATTCATTCCTTTACGGGCCGTTAACTTTACTTTCATTATAATTGGAAGTGTCGAATGCGGATCGACTAAAACGGCTTCGAAGTAGTCATCTTCGCGCGGCTTTCCATCAACTTCCGCTTTTCCTCGCACATCCACCCCATCGTATTGCTCAAACGGAAGCTGTGGACGGACAATGCAATCCATGATTGTCGCATACTGCCCTCCAAGATTTTCAAAACCAACACGAGCGGAAAATTCCGCACTGTCGTTTGTTATCCGTTCCAAAACAAACGGTTCGTGGTCACTATCATGTATAACAAGCTTACTGTTCTTTTCCAGAGAAAAAAACAACTTATACATTACACAAGCAAGCATGGCAATAATAATTGCGCCCGCCGCCATAATTATCATCATTCTTTGTTTGCCGCCTTTCTGCGGAAAATGCTTTTATTCCGAGAGCATCACTTGACGATATGCGCCCCTCGCTTATCAATTCCAAGCGTTAAAAAATGAGCCTCGACACCATTACGATGAAAAGCTTCTGTCATCGCATGTCCAATTGCATCCATGCTATCCGTCGTAAAAGCGATAATACACGGTCCGGCTCCGCTCATTGCGACGCCAAGCGCGCCCGCTTCTTTCGCCGCACGAAAGACGTCATACATGCCCGGAATCAATTTTGCCCGGTATGGCTGATGCAAAGCATCATCAAAAGCATTCCGCAAAAAAGCGGCATTGCCTTTGAGCAATGCTCCAACCAAAAGTGCAGCGCGTCCAACGTTGAATACGGCGTCTTTCAACGGCACATCCAGAGGAAGCGCACTGCGCGCGGCTTTAGTGGAAAGATGAAAATCCGGGACCGCAACGACCAGATTAAGAAGGAGTCTCGGCATAAATGAAAAACACTCCGGGATGCCGTCATTAAGAAGGCTTACCGTAAAACCGCCGAAAATTGCCGGAGCAACATTGTCTGGATGTCCTTCTAAATCAGTCGCAATTTTCAAAAGCCCTCGTCGATCCAAAGGGTTTCCCAGCAGCACATTGGCCGCTTTCAAGGCGCCGACAATCGCAGCTGCGCTGCTGCCGAGACCTCGGGAAAGCGGAATACCGTTTTTCATGCGAATAATCGCGCCTTTATATTCCTCGTCCGCTTTGCAGTGGCGCAACAACGTCTGAATCGATTTCCATGCAAGATTTCTGTCGTCCGTCGGGATATTGTCAACGCCTTCTCCTTCCACAAAAATCTGCAGTGCAGGTTCATGCAGCAACGTCAATTCCAAATCGTTGTATATCGTGCAAGACACGCCAAGGCTATCGAAACCGGGGCCGCAGTTTGCACTCGTTCCCGGTACGCGGATTTTGATCGTTTTCCCCATATCACTCCACCTCCGAGGTCGGCGGCGTTTCCACGCGGATAACGCTGGATATTTTTGTTACGACAGGGAGAGACGAAAGCACTCTCTTCGCCCGCTCAATGCGGCGATGTTTAACATGATGGGTGATTGCGACAATCTCTGCAAGCTCGCCCACCTTCCGCGTCTGAATGACGGAATTGAGGCTCACGCCCTCGTCGCCGAATGCGTTCGCGATTGCGCCGAGCACGCCCGGCATATCCGCGACGAGCAACCGCACGTAATAAGCGGATACGGTTTCTTCAATCGGGCAGAACTGTTTTTGGCCGAATACCTGAAATGCGATTTCGCGCACCTCGCCGCTGACGATGCCCCGCGCGAGAGACACGATGTCCGAGATAACCGCAGAAGCTGTCGGGCGAGACCCAGCGCCGCGTCCATAAAACATCGCTTCACCAATGGCATTTCCCTTGACGAAAATGGCGTTAAATACGTCGCTGACCGAAGCCAACGGATGTTCCTTCGGCAGGAACGCCGGATGCACACGAACGTCAACGCCTTTTTCAGGAGAATCTTTTGCAATGGCAAGCAGTTTTATGACGTACCCGAGCTGCCGGGCATAATCGATATCCTCGGGAGTAATCTGCGTAATGCCTTCCACTGCAACCGATTGAAGCGTCACACGGGTATTAAAAGCCAGCGACGCAAGAATCGCCGCTTTTCGTGCCGCATCGAGGCCTTCGACGTCCGCCGCCGGATTTGCTTCCGCATATCCTTTTTCCTGCGCCTCTTTAAGAACGGACTCGTAACTTTCGCCCAATTCCGTCATCTTAGTCAACATATAATTTGTTGTTCCGTTGACAATTCCCATGACTTCCGTGATTCGATTTGCAGTCAAGCTCTCCATAATGGGACGAATGATTGGAATCCCGCCGCCGACGCTTGCTTCAAACAAAAAGCCGACGTTTTGTTTCTTAGCTTGATCGAACATATCGGCGCCGAATTGCGCAATAACGTCCTTGTTGGCAGTCACGACGTGTTTACCGGCCTCCATAGCCGCAAGCATATATTCCCGCGCCGGATGCAGTCCGCCCATCAATTCGACAACGATCTTGATTTCCGCATCTTCTAATATATCCTCGATTTTATCCGTTACAATAAGCCCGTCCATATAAGGACGAGCTTTTTTTGCATCGCGAACAAGCACGGATTTGATTTCCACCGGCGCTCCGACTTTCAGGAAAACTTCCTTTGCGTTTTCCTGAAGTACTTGCAACACTCCGGACCCAACCGTTCCCGCTCCCAAAAGCCCAATCTTAATTGGCTTTTCCATGCCTTTCATTCACTCCTGTCCAAGGATTTCCAGTTTTTTCACACCATCGACCATACGGAGCTGTTCCAACAAAATTTCAAGATTAACCGAAAGATTATTCGTTTCAATGGAAATTGTCGTAACTGCAACTCCCTGCGTCGGTATTCCCTGATTGATCGTCAGTATATTTCCCGACTCGGCTGAAATCTTGTTTAAAACGCTGGAAAGAACGCCTCTTTTGTCCTCCAAAAGGAAATTCAGTGTAATCGTTTTGTTCCGGCTGGCTTCATAAAAAGGAAAAACGTAATCCTTATATTTATAGTAAGCACTGCGGCTCAAGCGCATCTTCTCAACAGCTTCATTGATGGTTCTTGCTTCCCCGCGTTTCAAAATTTCCTTCACTTTAATTGTCTTTTTTATCGCTTCGGGAAGAATTTCTTCCTGAACCAAATAGAAACCGCCTGTCGCTTTCTTCATAACAGAAACCCCCGTTTGTATCCAATGGAACATTTTCTTCATGCGGGGGATATTATACCATTCTTTATACATTGATTGCAATAGATAATAAATGTTCGTTATACAAATGCCGCGACAAGATTTAAGGGACGTGCCAAACGACACGCCCCTTTTATAAGGAAACTTCGCACGAATCGATCTGCGACAGCCTACTGGAAATTACGCTTATCCAAACATATTCAACGGATGTTGTTCTTGATCCCCCACTCGCTGATTTTATCATACAGCGGCGTCGGGACATGGTATTCCTTCCCGAGACGCGGTACCCTGTGAACGAGCCCGTCGAACTCAGATGGCCCTCCATGCGCTACGTCCCGCTGCATGGAGGTCTTGAGGTCTTTAGTGAAGGAATCCATGAGCTTCAGGTTGACTTCCGCCAACGGCTTCTCGAAATGGATGCCCATGCCGTGCCCAAGCGCCTCAATTTCTTTGACCAAACCGACGAACATATCTCGCGGTTCCCCGTCCCGCATGAAATCCCCGCTGACCGCGTCGAAATAGAGACCGGCCGCGCCGAGGGGCGACACATAGCTGAATTTTTGCAGCGCGTCGCGCTGGATCTGCTCAGTGAAATGGCCTTCAATCCCTGCTTCATTCAGGGCCGGCTCCAGCCTTTTCGCCAAATCTTCCAGCTTGCGAGGCTCACCCGGCCGATAGCCGTAAAACACGCGCAATATCTTCGAAGGCTGCGCCACGACGCCGGGGGACTCCACCATGCCGTAAATGTAGACGCAGCCGTCCAGCACCGTCGCGCCCGGCAGCTCCTTCTGCATGACCGCACCCGTGCCGAAGACGTTCAGAAGAGGAATGACGAGGGTATTCTCTCCCGCGTGCTTCCGCGCGAACTCGATGGCGGCCGGAAGGCTGTAATACTTGAAGCAGACGAGGATCACGTCCGGCGAACCTTCATATTCGTCGATTGCGCAGGCCTTTGCTGTCGGCACGGGAAGGTCGCCACGGTGCGCAGTGCGAAGCATGAGCCCGTTTTCCTTCAGCGCCGCCAGATGCTCTCCGCGCGCGATGAAGGTCACTTCGTTTCCGCCTAGCGCCAGGTATCCGCCGACGATTCCGCCGACGCCGCCCGCGCCGAGAACCACAAATTTCATTGGCCATTCCTCCCGTCAGTACAGCTTCTCCAACGTTTCTTCCGCGATCTTGAAGGTGTGCGTTCCCTCCTCGGGGAAGCTGCGCGCTGTCACCGCGTCCTTGTATCCCTGCATCGCCTTGACGATCTCGTCGTGAAGATTCGCGAAGCGCTTGACGAATTTCGGGCAAAAGCCGTTGGAGAAACCGAGCATATCGTTGACGACGAGGACCTGCCCGTCGCAGCCGCTTCCAGCGCCGATGCCGATGGTCACAGCATTCACGCTCGCCGTTACTTTTTCGGCGAGACGGGCCGGCACGCATTCCAACACGATCGCACAGCAGCCCGCCTTGTCGAGAGCCTTCGCGTCATCGATGAGCTTTTGGGCGGTGGCGGCGTCTTTTCCCTGCACCTTGTAGCCGCCAAGCTGGTTGACCGACTGGGGCGTGAGACCGAGATGACCGACCACTGGGATTCCCGCCGCAATCATTTTCTCAATGCCCGGAAGGATTTCCACGCCGCCCTCGAGCTTGACAGCCTGGCACCCCGTCTCCTTCAGGATACGGCCCGCGTTTTCCACTGCTTTCTCAGCGGAGACTTGATAGCTCATGAACGGCATGTCCACGACGACGAACGTGTTTTTCGCGCCGCGGCAAACGGCCTTTCCGTGATGGATCATATCCTCCACCGTGACCGGCAGCGTCGAGCCGTAGCCGAGCATGACGTTGCCCAGCGAATCGCCGACGAGGATCGTGTCGATCCCAGCTTCCTCGACGAGCTGAGCCATCGAATAGTCGTATGCCGTGAGCATTGTGACCGGGGTTTTGCTTACTTTCCTTTCCTTGAATGTGGCGACGGTAAACGGTTGATTGGACATATACGTACACCTCCTAAAAATTTCAGCAAACAATAGAAAAAGCTTCTTTGCCCATGACAAAGAAGCCCGTATACGACCCCGGCGACAGCCCGCGCACATCTATCGTCCCGTCCGGAACGGTACGGGCGAAAACACGGTCTCGTCGAAAAAACCGGCATTGGCAGTATAACTCAAACTTCCTGATGTCATCTGTTTGCCTGCGCAAAGGATATCATAAACATCGGACAAACGCAATAAAAAATCCACTGCCTTTATAAATAAACGCAGTGGACGATTTCATTCAATTGTCAATCCGATGACGGTTGATGGAAACGAGCCCTCGATAAATCAGCCCTAAATCCACATCATGGCCGCGAGACTCCATATATTTCTCAAGTTTACGTTTTACCCGCTGCAATGCGTTGTCAATGGATTTTACTCTGCGATGCAAATCGGACGCGATTTCCTGATATGATTTCCCATCCAAATAGGACATCAACACACGCCATTCAAGGTCGCTGAGAATTTCCTCCATTTTTGCTTCAATATCAATGAATTCTTCACGGCTTATGACTAACTCTTCCGGATCAGCAATACATGCGCCAGATAACACGTCAAGCAATGTACGCTCCGAATCTTCATCATAAATCGGTTTATTCAGGGAAACATACGAATTCAGAGGAATATGCTTTTGCCGAGTAGCCGTTTTGATGGCGGTAATTATTTGACGAGTTACGCAAAGCTCTGCAAACGCACGAAAGGAAGAAAGCTTGTCGTTTCGGAAATCCCGAATCGCCTTATAAAGGCCAATCATACCTTCCTGAATGATATCTTCCCTGTCGGCGCCAATTAAAAAATATGAGCGGGCTTTCGCGCGCACAAAGTTCCTGTATTTGTTGATTAAATAATCTAAAGCGGCTCGACCGTCATCACTTTTGATTCTCAAAATGACGTCTTCATCGGTAAGGGTGTCGAATTCATTAGAAACCGCTTCATTGACATAAGCCGCCGCGTTTGTTTCCATTCGATAGTCCTCCCCAAATAATAAAGCGTTCCATAGAACGCCTTATAACAGACATATAAAATTATAACGTAGATGCCTTTTTACGTCAAGCCTCGGGCAATTCTTCAATGCAATACTCAATGAAATGCAGAGCCCTATTCCCCATTATCTTCGCAAAAGTATCTCATGGTAGCTTTCTTCCACTCTCGTACGGAGTAAAAGGTCTTCCTCTCGCCCAACTGATTTTCCGCCGCAATACGATCGGCGATTTCTTCACAAGCCTTTCTATTTGGAGCATGGATCATTGCATAAAAATTGTATGGCCAATCAGTCGCCGGCTCCCTCGAATAACAATGGGACACCGCCGCTTCCCGGCTTACAGCCTCGCCAACCCCATCTAATCGAGTGTTTGCAACCTGCCATGCGCAAAGAGCGTTCGCAGAAAACCCTGCTTTTCTATGTTGCAGCACAGCTCCAACACGACGCAGTACGCCTCGTTCTTTAAGTGCTCTGAGCCGTGAAAGGAATTCGTCTTCTCCCATCCCCGCTTTGACGGCAAGTTCAGCAAAAGGATGCGATACAATCGGAATTCCGTCTGCCAAAGCACGGATTATGCGTTGATCCTTTTCTTCCAACATCGCATCCTCCTATCATAACTGAAATTGCACGCGAACTTTATATTTTTTCAGGGAAGGCAACACCATCATACGCTCGATGCCATGCAAAACGCGAATCTCGTCAAAAATCTTGCGTTGCTGCTCTGCCGACGAAGTCTGCAACGTAAACCAAAGATTATATTCTCCTTCTCGTTCATAATTGTGCGTAACACATTCGTATCGATTTACATTCTGAACGACGTCTGCCAAATATGCCGCCGATACACGAAGCGCGACGAGAGCGCCCCTATATCCGATTGCTTCTGAATCAAAATAGGCGCCCAATCTGCGCAGATATCCTTTTTCCTTTAACACCGTCAACCGTTCCATCAAGACGGCTTCGTCTATGTGCAGCCGTTCCGCTATCGCAGCAAACGGACAAGATACCAGCGGAATATCTTCCTGAATTGCGTTCAAGATTTTTTTGTCAAAATCTGAAAGCATGAGCTTCTCTCCTTTGACGAAAAAGCATCGGACCGCCGCCTTGGCAAGCGACCTGCCCGATGCTTCCTACTGCTTATTTCATTTTACAAAGAATTTGCAATCACGTCAAGCAATTCTGAACGTCCTTCATTTTTTACGGAAGAATATGGCAAAATCTCCAGCTCCGGCACGCCCAATAATTTTCGCATCCGTTCCGTGTTGCTCTTCCCCGCGCCGCGGCTTAATTTATCCGCTTTTGTCGCGACGACAAGTACCGGAATTCCGTTCTTTACAAGCCAGTGAAACATATCCAAATCCGACTGCATCGGATCATGACGTATATCTATGAGTTGGGCGACAAAACGAATCTCTTCCGAATTAAGTAAATAATCCTCGATAAACTTTCTCCACGAGAGTCGCTGCGTCTTTCCGGCTTTTGCATAGCCATATCCCGGCAAATCAACAAGATAAAACGACCTTCGAAAATCTTCTCCTTCAATCTTCATGCCGACGTCATAAAAATTGATTGTCTGCGTTTTTCCGGGTTGTCCCGACACATGCGCCAAATTATTGACGCGCGTCAAGGAATTTATCAGCGAAGACTTTCCAACATTTGACCGACCGATAAATACAATTTCCGGTCGTTTTTCCTGCGGATATTGTTCCTTCTTAACGGCAGACTGCAAATATCTTCCCTGGGTAATGATTACTCGCTCTTTCACGATTTCACCCACACATGCGGCAGCACTTCGTCCATGGACGCGACCGGTACAAATGTCAATCGATCTCTTATTGGTTCCGGTATCTCCTCAATATCGCGAAGATTGTCCTTTGGCAAGATGATAGTGCGCATTCCCTCGCGATAAGCCGCGAGAACCTTTTCTTTCAATCCTCCGATCGGGAGCACACGCCCTCGCAACGTTATTTCTCCTGTCATGGCAACGTCGCTCCGAACCTTTTGCTTTGTAAGCGCCGATACCATTGCCGTCGTCATCGTAATACCTGCGGACGGACCGTCTTTCGGCACCGCTCCCTCCGGCAAATGAATGTGTATGTCATTTTTTTCATGAAAATTCGTCGGCAACTTCAAGGATTTTGCACGGCTTCGAATATAAGAAAGCCCCGCTTGAGCGGATTCTTTCATGACGTCGCCTAATTGCCCGGTAAGAATTAATTCCCCTTTCCCTTTTAAAATTGTGACTTCCGTCGGCAAAATATCCCCGCCCAATTCCGTCCACGCCATTCCGGTAACGACGCCGACCTGCGGCTCTTTTTCCGCTTTGGTATGTAAAAATTTGGGCTGACCAAGGAAACTTTCCAACGATTTTGCGGTAACGCTCACTTTCACAGCATGTTCTTCTACAATTCGTCGCGCAACTTTACGACAGATCTCACCCAGTTTTCGTTCCAATTCGCGCACGCCCGATTCACGCGTATATTCCGAAATAATACGACGAATCACGCCGCCGCCTATCGAGACTTCCCTTGCCGTCAATCCGTTTGCAGTTCGCTGGCGCGGCCATAAATACCGTTTGGCTATTTCTATTTTTTCTTCTTCTGTATAACTGGACAGGGAAATTACTTCCATGCGATCGCGCAATGCACGTGGCATCCCGCTGACGTCGTTTGCCGTTACAATCCAAAATACTTGAGAAAGATCAAAGGGCAAATCGACATAATGATCGGTAAACGTACAATTTTGCTCCGGATCCAGTACCTCCAAAAGAGCCGCTGCAGGATCGCCCTGATAATCATGAGATAATTTATCTACTTCATCTAACAAGAATACGGGATTCTTAGCTCCTGAACGACGAATCCCCTCCATGATACGTCCCGCCATAGCGCCAACATAAGTACGGCGATGGCCTCGAATTTCAGCCTCGTCGCGTATTCCTCCCAAAGAAGCCCGCGCAAACTTGCGGCCGACAGCATGCGCGATTGACGAGGCCAAAGAAGTCTTTCCTACGCCGGGAGGGCCCACGAAACAGAGAATCGGCGCTTTTTGCTCCGTTGCGGTTTTTTTGCCCTTGTTTTTCTTGGACACCAGTTGATAGACAGCCAGATAATCCAAAATACGTTCTTTGACTTTCTTCAGTCCGTAATGATCTCGCTCCAGAATATGCTCGGCTTTTTTAATTTCAACCGTCTCTTTCGTGGCCTCTTCCCAAGGCAAAGACAGCAAACAGTCAAGATATGTACGAACGACGCCCGTTTCCGCAGAATAACCAGACATTCCTTCCAAGCGCCGAATTTCCTTTTCAATTGTTTTTCGCACAGTGTCCGGACATTTCTTTTTCTTTAAAGCTGTTTTGTACTCTTCTATAGCCGCCTGTCGGTCGTCCTGATCGCCAAGCTCTTTTTGGATTACCTTGATTTTTTCCCGTAAATAATAATCCCTCTGCAGCTTCTCCATTTGCTGCCGGACTTCCGAGCCTAATTTTCGCTCAATGGCAAGAACTTCCAATTCATGTACCAAAATAGCGTATAACTTGCGCATACGATCGCCAACGTCGTCAAGATCAAGCAACGCCTGCTTATCTTCGAGGGAAAGATTTAAATGGCTGGAAATGAGATCTGCCAGTCGCCCCGAATCATCAATGATAGAAACGGAAACCAGAGCTTCCGCCGGTATCTTTCTCGTAACCTTGACCCATTCCTCAAATTGATGAACAACGCCTCGCGTGAGAGCTTCCAGTTCCATCGAAGGAGCCATCGCGTCCCGAAGACATATTGCCTCGGCTTCATCATATTTTTCCAATGCGCGGACGGAACGAATGCGTGCGCGTTCAATTCCCTCGACAAGCACACGGAAAGCGCCTCCCGGAAGCTTGAAAATTTGGCGCACCTCAGCAACGGTGCCCATGGTGAAAAGATCTTCCGGTTTCGGCTCTTCAATTTCTGCGTTTTTCTGGGCAACCAGCAAGATACGACGATCCGCAAGCATGGCCTGCTCGATAGCCCCTATAGAACGCGGTCTTCCCGCATCTAAATGAATAATCATCGAAGGAAATACAACCATTCCTCGTAAAGGCAACAGCGGAAATTTTTCCGTCCCCTTCATATTGGGTTCCTCCCTTTAGAAAAAGGCACTGTCAATGACAGTGCCCCGAATATCTGATCATGCTTTACGCGGACGCAACATGTTGCCGTATCATCTGCGCCGTTTTGCCTGAACCCATTGTCAGCACTGGATCAAGATGATTGCTGACAACCTCTTTTGTTACGCGACATAGCGAAACATTGTCTATAGAAGGCAATTCAAACATCACATTCCGCATAATATCTTCAATGATGGAACGAAGACCGCGTGCGCCTGTTTTATGTTTCAAGACTTCCTGCGCGATCAAATGCAGCGCGTCATCATCGAATACCAATTTAACGCCGTCAAGCGACAACAATTTTTGGTATTGTTTGACCAATGCGTTTTTAGGCTCCGTCAAAATACGCACCAAGGCCGGTTCGTCCAAAGCCTCCAGCGTTACCACTATCGGCAGGCGTCCGATAAACTCAGGAATCAATCCGTCTTTCAAGAGGTCTTCCGGCAAGACATGCTTGAGCGTCTCACCGATATTTCGAATCTCTCGATTCCCCATCTCCGCGCCGAATCCGATGCCTCTTTTTCCCATACGTTCTTCGATGATTTTCTCGATACCGTCGAAAGCGCCGCCGCAAATAAAGAGAATGTTCGTCGTATCAATCTGAATCAAATCCTGATGCGGATGCTTTCTTCCGCCTTGAGGCGGAACGGAAGCGACCGTGCCTTCAAGAATTTTCAGTAAAGCTTGCTGCACTCCTTCACCGGACACATCACGCGTGATTGACATATTTTCCGACTTTCGCGCAATCTTGTCAATCTCGTCGATATAAACGATGCCCTTCTCCGCACGTTCCACGTCATAATCCGCCGCTTGAATAAGCTTCAGCAGGATGTTTTCCACATCCTCGCCGACATATCCGGCTTCGGTCAGAGACGTAGCGTCCGCCATCGCAAAAGGCACTTTCAGAATACGCGCCAAAGTTTGCGCTAACAGCGTTTTGCCGCTGCCTGTCGGTCCCAGCATCAGAATATTCGACTTCGTGAGTTCCACATCATCGCCGGAACGACCAGCCGGAACGCTAATCCTCTTATAATGGTTGTATACCGCTACGGAAAGAGCTTTCTTCGCTTCCTGCTGCCCAATGACATACTGCTCGAGAATAGCCGCAATTTCTTTCGGCTTTGGAATATTCTGCAGTTCAACTTCATGTTCGCCGCTGAACTCTTCCTCGATAATTTCATTGCAAAGCTCAATACACTCGTCGCAGATATAAACGCCCGGGCCCGCTACAAGCTTTCTGACTTGCTCCTGCGCCTTGCCGCAGAAGGAACATTTCATTTGGCCCTTGTCATCCCCGAATTTCATCCTTCTGCAGCTCCTCTCTTATTTCTTTTCCTCTTTCTTGTCCTCTTTGGGAGGACGTACAGAAATAACTTCATCGATCAAGCCATATTCCTTGGCTTCTTGGGCATTCATGAAATTATCTCTTTCCGTATCTTGAACGATTTTATCACGTTTTTGGCCCGTATGTTTAACGAGAATATCGTTTCCGATCTCTCTGAGCCGTAAAATTTCCTTTGCTTGAATCTGAATATCGGTGGATTGCCCTTGCGCACCGCCCAAAGGCTGATGAATCATGATACGGGCAAGCGGAAGCGCGTACCGTTTGCCGGGGGCTCCGGCGGCAAGCAACAGAGCGCCCATGCTGGCAGCCTGACCGATACAGATCGTCGATACTGCCGGCCGAATATACTGCATCGTGTCGTAAATGGCAAGTCCTGCCGTTACGACTCCGCCCGGACTGTTGATATACAGATGGATGTCCTTATCGGGATCCTCCGCCTCCAGAAACAGGAGCTGCGCCACAACTACGTTCGCCACGCTGTCGTCGATGGAACCTCCGACAAATACGATGCGGTCCTTCAAAAGACGCGAATAAATGTCGTATGCGCGCTCGCCCCGATTCGAACGCTCCACGACCATCGGCACATAGTAATTCATGCTCGGTTCTTCATAGCTCATTTTCGGTTCTCCATAAAATGCGATTATTCTGCGATATTATCGACGATGAATTTCGCCGTCTTGCGACGCATGACAGTCACCGCAAGATCGTTCAAACGGCCTTGCTGCCGGACAATCTTTTGAACCTGTGCCGGAGTCGCGTTGTACATTTGCGCCATCATCGCAATCTCCGTACGGATATCGTCGCCCGTGACCTCAATATTCTCCGCTTTGGCCACCGCTTCCAGCATCAAGTCAGTGCGGACATTCTTCTCTGCCGTTTCACGATACTGCGCGCGAAGCTTCGTCAAATCGCCGCCAGAATACTGGAGATACTGCTCAAACTTCATGCCCTGCTGCTCAAGACGCATCGCAAATTCTCGAAGCATCTGATCGATACGATCTTCGATCATCACGTCGGGAATATCCATCGAAGCGTTCTCCGCCGCCGTGTCGATAGCTGCAACACGACGGTCGTTTTCTGCCTTGGACTCCGCCGCTTTCTCCAGCTTCTCGCGGACGTCCTTCTTGAGCTCATCCACCGTCTTGAAAACGCTGGCCTGCTGGACAAACTCGTCGTTCAATTCCGGCAGTACCTTATTTTTCAACTTATTGAGCTTGCACTTGAAGACAGCGTCTTTGCCAGCGACTTTTTCCGAATGATATTCCTTGGGGAAAGTGACCTTCACTTCCCGTTCCTCGCCAACCTTCATACCGACAAGCTGATCCTCAAAACCGGGAATGAAGCTGCCCGAGCCGAGCTGCAAAGGATAATCCTTGCCCTCACCGCCCTCAAAAGCTTCGCCGTCTACAAAACCCTTGAAATCAATCGTCGTCAAATCGCCCTTTTGCGCTTCCGCGCCTTCCGGTGCGTCTACCATTTGCGCTTTGCGGTCCCGCATCTTGTCGATATGCTGCATGACCGTCTCGTCGGTAACCTCTTCGACCTTTTTCTCAATCTTCAGGCCTTTATATTCGCCCAATTTCACTTCCGGCTTCGGAGTAACCGTAGCCTTGAAAATGAACGGTTTTCCTTCCTCCGCCTGCACGCGTTCGAAATTCGGATAGGAAGCCAGTTCCAGCTTTTCTTCCGCTAAAGCTTCATCAAAAACTTTCGGACCGAACTTCTCATAAGCTTCGTCAATCAGTGCCTCCTTGCCGACGCGCTGCTCGACGATGCGCCGGGGCGCTTTGCCACGACGAAAGCCCGGAATATTCACTTCCTTGGCGATGCGCTTCGCGGCGTCCGCAATCGCCTTGTCCCAATCCTCCGCCGGCGCCTCGATCGTCAAAATAACCTGCTGATTTTCTCCGTTTTCTCTGGAAACCTTCATAGCCTGAAATGCCCTCCTGTTTATTGGGAACGTCTGCGTCATTCCCCTTTTCTTCGCATATTGTCTGCGGTCAATCCACATAAGACAAACATACCATTACGCATAATACCATAAATAGCCGTGAAAAACAATACAAAAAAGAGCAAATCAAAGGAAAGGCGACTTCTGCTGAAAAGTTTTTCAAAAAAAAGAAAAGCGGGATGCGCTCCCACTTTTCTTTTCGATTATAAGCTGGTTCGGAAGTAAAAGATGCAAATGAATAGAACCGTCAAAATTATCATGATGGTATCGGCAATACTTGTCCTATAATTATCCGGACTGTAATGCTTTTTCTCGTGGAACGGCTTCGCGTCAAGGAACTGCATCGGGTTGTCCGTGACGACCATGATCTGCCGTACCCCTACGCCCCAAGCGTGACCGAGGCTTCGGCAAAGGCCGAAGCAGAGATAGGCGATGCCCAGTACGCAGGTCTTAAACGGACGCCGGTAGAACCAATCCGTATCGAGGGAAATCGCCGTATGCGGCTCCATCCTCGGCAGGAACAACAGGAACGGAATAACAGCCACGAAACCCATGATCAGCTGATTGGAAATATGCAGCGCAGTGTAAGGCACATAGCCTACCGGGCCGAAAGGCAGGAATTGATACAGGCTGAACTCCGGGAAACAGCCGATGATCGTGCAAAGCGCCGCGCCCACGATCATCGCAATTTTCATGTTGCTCTCAATCGGGCGCTGCTCCGGCGCCATTCCTTTGTCCGGCGCGAGGAAGATAAAATACAGCATCTTGAAGCAGATCGAGAGGAAAGTACCGACGCTGGCAAGTTCCAAGAGCAGGGCGACCGTACCCATGTGCGCTTCCTCCGCCGCCTCGATCGTCACCATCTTGCTGACGAACCCGTTGAAGAAAGGAACGCCCGCGATGGAAAACGCGCCGACGACGAAACAGAGGAAAACAAGCGGATATCGCTTCGCCATACCGCCGAGCTGGTTAATCTTGCGAACCCCGGTGGCATAGGTAATCGCATTACAACACATAAATAGCAGTGATTTAAACAAGATATCGCAAACGGCATGCGCCGTCGCGCCATTCATGCTCATCGCTGTGCCGATGCCCGCGCCTGCGACCATATAGCCGACCTGACTGACGATATGATAAGAAAGCAACTTGATCATATCGTTTTCCATGACGGCGTAAGTGGCGCCGTAAAGCGCCATCAGGACGCCGATGCCGATCAGGAGCTCCGCGCCGCCGAACATGCGGAGCAGTGAATAGACGGCAACCTTTGTAGTATAGCTGGACATGAAGACGCTGCCCGTAAGCGTCGCCGCAGGATAGCCGTCGACGAGCCAACCGTGCATCGGAACCGCCGCCACATTGATGCAGACGCCCGCGAGGATTGCCCAAAACGCAGCGTCATAAGGCCCAGCCATCAGATTGTGCACGAGGATATCTCCCTGCACGAGTTTCATGATGACGCCGAAGAGCACGAGATTTCCGCTCAACGTATGCACCAAAAGATAGCGGATACCGGCGCTCCGGCTCGTAGGCCTCGGGTCGTTCCAAATCAGGAAGGTCGAGGCCACCGCCTCCAGTTCCCAGAAGAACAGGAACGTAATCCAATCATGCGCCAGCACGACGCCGATAGAAGAGCCGACATAAGCCATCGAACAGAGAGCTTCGAGCGGGCTCTTGTGGTGGCAGCTGTAAATTCCGCCGATGATGCCGAAAACGCAGAAAATCACGGCGAAAACCCAGCTGAGAGAATCGACGTAAAGGTAATGGATAGTAAAGTCCTCGAGGAACTTGAACTGTAAATCCGTACCCGGAGCAAATCGAAGCATCCCAAGAAGCGCCAACACCGGACAGCAGGCAAGAATCATCCTGCGTTCCTTCGGCGCGCAGAGCGCTGCAAAAACCCCTACAAGGATAAATATGATACCGGGATGGAAATTCTCAAACATCGGCATCATCGCATCCTTTCTCATAATAGTCTTCATCGCGCTGCAAGAGCGGCGTCATAATCAGCTTTGCCAAGATGATTAGAATCCAACAGCCGACAAAGGCAAAGGCAATCATGCCGCCCGGCTTTTGCAGGAGATGCTCTCCCTCGCTGTATGCACCCAGCGCAAACGTTACCGCGAAAACCGCTAACGCGAGAGCCGCCGCTATGAAAATCACTTTGAATCGCTTTGCGCTGTCGCCGACAAGGTCAATCAACCCAGCCACCTCCCCATCCGGCCGTAATTCCCGCTGACGCCATTTCACAGAGCTTGTAGAAATCCGGCGGGAAAATCTCAGGATCGACGCCAAGAATTAAAGCCAAAATCGCGGTAAAGCAAATCGGAATCAACATGCAGTAGCTAATGGAGCCGTACTTTCTTGGATCTTTGATCGGCTCCGGCTTGAAAAACGCCATGCGGACTACGGGCATCAAGTACGCCATCGCTAAAAGCGCCGACGCCACCCAGACCGCGACGAAAAGCGGCTTTCCTGCCTGCATCGCGCCCATCGCCAAATTCCATTTGCTGATGAAACCGACGATGAAGGGCGTACCGGCAATACCAAGCGAAGCGATGGCGAAGCACCCCATCGTCACCGGCATTCGATGGCCGATCCCGTCCATTTCGCTGATATCATGTAGGTGCGTCCTGACGATGATGCAGCCCGCGCACATGAAGAGGGTAATCTTCATGACCGCGTGCGCCACGAGATGCAGATACGCGCCTTTGAACGCCAGCGGCGTCAACAGCGCACCGCCGAGCACGATATAGCTGAGCTGTCCGATGGTCGAGAAAGCAAGCCGCCGCTTTAAATTATCCTGCCGCAGTGCGATAAACGAGCTGGCTAAGATCGTGAGAGCCGCAGCCCAGGCGAGGAAGTCCGCAATACCCAGCTCCGCCAAAAGCTTCGGTCCGAACACGAAACCGAGGATACGAAGCACCGCGAACGCCCCGGTCTTTACGACCGCCACCGCGTGCAGAAGTGCGCTGACCGGCGTCGGCGCCACCATCGCGGCCGGAAGCCAACCGTGCAGCGGCATGACAGCCGCCTTGACGCTGCCCGCCATGATCATCAGCACAAAGAGCAGCTGCAAAACCCATGCAGGCGCCATGTCAATGCTCAGGAACCCGCCGGGAGTGAAATCCATCGTGCCAGCAATGCAGTAGACGCCCACCGTACCCGCAAGGAAAAGCTGGCCGGAAACGAGGGTATAAGCCAGATATTTCCGCGAAGCCAAGAGCGCCTCTTCGTCGCGCTCATGCAGGACAAGCGGATAGCTGGAAATCGTCAGGATTTCGTAGAACACGAAGAAGGTCAGCAGATTGGATGCCATCGCAATACCCATCGTCGCGCCGATGCAAAGCGCGAAGGCGGCGAAATAACCGGTCTGCATCCCTTCATGATTGTTCCGCATATAGCCGATACTGTAAAAATTAATCGGTATCCAGAGCATCGAAGCCAGCGCAGCGAAAATCATACCCGCCGGATCGACCCGCATCGTGAGTCCCACTGTGTCCGTCAAGTTGAACAACGTATATTCGTACGTCACGCCGTTCAACACGCCGCCGACCATGCTGATAATGACGCCGAACATCGTGATGGAGCCAATGGCACTCCATGTTTCACGGATATTCGGGTACTTGTTGCTCATGGAGACGAGAAGCGCCGCCAAAAAAGCGATCCCGATTGCAATAAATGGACGTGCGTCTATAACTGTCATTTGATCAGCACCTCCGGCAATCCGACATTAAGAATATCCGTCACCAACGCGCTGCTGTATATACCGAGGAACAAGATCGCAAGCCCGGTGACAGCGATGGGAACCAGCATGCTGACGGGAAGTCCCAGCCCTGTTTCCGCCTCGTGAATCTCCGGCAACGATGCCTCGCGCTGAACGAACATCTGCTCAATGATGCGGAAATAATACACGGCGTTCAAAAGCGAGCTGACCACCAGCACCGCGATATAAATATTCTGCCCGCCTTCGTAAGCGCCCAGCATCAGATACCACTTGCTGAAAAATCCGCAGGTGGGCGGAATGCCGACCATTGAGAGAACCGCAAGCGCCACTGCCACGCTTGATACAGGCATTTTGCGGTTCAGCCCGCCGAGGCGGTACAGATTGACCTCGCCGTAACGATAAGTGATACCGCCGATAACAAGGAACAAACAGCATTTCATGAACGCATGGTTGATGAGATGCAGCACCGCGCCGATAAAGCCGTGAACGTTCCCGAGCGCCATGCCCACCGCGATATAGCCAAGCTGCGCCACCGACGAATAGGCCAGCATACGACGGAAATCGTACTGCGCCAGCGCCATGACCGAACCGATCAGGATGCCGCAGATTCCCATAATGCCGAGTACGTTCATCAGCGATTCCATCACGGAATTATGAATACCGAAAACGTAATAGAAATACCGGAGCATCGCGTAAGCCGGAACCTTGCTCATGCAGCCGGAGATGAATCCCGCCGCTCCCGGATGGGAGAACGTATAGGAATCCGGCTGCCAGCCGTGGAGCGGGAACAGCGCCATCTTGATGCCGAAGGCAATCAGGAAGCAAGCCACCGCGAACGCGAAGAGCGGCGTATGGACAAAGGGCTGGATTCGCTGCCCGATATCCGCCATATTCAACGAACCGGTCATCGCGTAAATGTACCCGATTCCAATCAGATACAAGGACGCGCCGATGGTTCCGACCAGCAGATACCGGAACGCCGCAATCATCGACTTTTTGCCGCCAAGAGCAATCAGACCATAACCAGACAAAGACATGATTTCGAGATAAACGTACATATTAAATACGTCGCCCGTAACCGTCATGCCGCAAAGACCGACCGTCAAAAGTCCGTACAGCGTGTAATACCCGCCGTAATGGAGCCAGTCCTCGTTTTGAAGGA
>JAEERZ010000011.1 GCA_016286075.1 Selenomonadaceae bacterium | reverse complement strand
CGTCAGGATGCCCCGATCCCAGTGCATGAACTTATGCAGCCCGCCCGCTTCCCGGACAAGCTCCATACCAGGCCGCAAAAACAGATGATAGGTGTTCGACAGGATAATACCCGCGCCAAGCTCTTTGAGCTCGTCCGGCGAAACCGCCTTGACCGTCGCCTGCGTACCCACCGGCATAAAAATAGGCGTCGGGAAACTCCCGTGCGGCGTGTGCAGCACGCCTGCCCGCGCGCCGGTAGCCTCGTCCTTCTTTATCAGTTCGTAAGTGATTGCCGCCAAATAAAAAGTCCTTTCAATAAAAAATATAATTTGACACTAACAGAGGCATTATACAGCTTTTTTCCGTATTCAGCAAGCAAAGCGCGTCGATTTTGCAAAAGAAAAATCCCGAAGGAATTTTCCTCCGAGATTTTACCGTTTATTATTCTTTTAACGCTTCGCCGCCTTGATCTTGCTCTCCGTTCCCGCCATCAGCCTTTGGATATTTTCCTTGTGTCGGTAGATGACGAAAAACGCCGCGATAAAGCCGAAGCCTATCGTCGCGCGCGGCTCACCGAAGAGCCAAGCGAAAATCGGGACCAGCGCCGCGCCGACGATGGAGCCCAGCGACACATAGCCCGTGATCTTGACGATGACGAACCAAACAGCGAAAATCAGCAGCGCGGGCACCGGCATCAGCGAGAGGATAACGCCAAGCCCGGTGGCGACGCCCTTGCCGCCCTTGAATCGCAGGAAGAACGACCAGGAATGGCCGATGATCGCGAAGACGCCGCCCAGCACCAGCGCCAGCGGCGTACCGGAGAGCGCGCCTCCGACCCAGACGCCGAAAGCTCCCTTCAGGAGATCGCAGAGGAATATCAGGATGCCAGCCTGCTTCCCGATGGTGCGCCACGCGTTCGTCGCGCCGATATTATGGCTGCCGTGCTCCCGGAGGTCGACGTTCCAGATCCCTTTCCCGAGAATCAGCCCGCTCGGGATCGAGCCGACGAGATAACTCAACAGGCACGCAAACAAAAGCCCAACCATCTCAATCGTCCTCCTTCTCGTTCCTTCCACGCACGATCAACCGAAGCGGCGCGCCCTCGAAACCGAAAGTCTCGCGCAGCTTGTTTTCCAAGAAACGCAAATACGAAAAGTGCATCAGTTCCGGGTCGTTGACGAACACGACGAATTTCGGCGGCTCGATGGCCGCCTGCGTGATGAAGAAAATCTTCAGCGGCCTGCCCTTGTGCGCGGGCGGCGGATTCACCGACAGCGCGTCGCGCAAAAGCTCGTTCAGCACGCTGGTCTGCACGCGCATGGACTGCTGCTCCGCGACGTATTTGACCAATTCGGTCACGCGATTGACGCGCTGGCCCGTCAAAGCGGAAATATACATCACGGGCGCATATTGCGCGAAGGGAAGCTTTTCACGCACATCCTCGGTAAAGCGCAGCGTCGACTTCTCGTCCTTCCCCTCGTATATATCCCACTTGTTGACGACGAGAATCAGCCCCTTGCCCGCATCGTGGGCATAGCCGACAATCCGCGCGTCCTGATCGGTGATTCCCTCCGGCGCGGAAATCACGACGAGCACCACGTTCGCCCGATCCACGGCACGGAGCGAACGAAGCACGCTGTAATGCTCGATTGCCTCGTCGATACGCGCCTTTCGCCGCATGCCCGCCGTGTCAATCAGCGTGTACTTCGTGCCGTCCTTCGTGAAGTGGGTGTCGATGGCGTCCCTCGTCGTGCCTGGAATATCGCTGACGATGACCCGCTCCTCGCCGAGGATTTTGTTGACCAGCGAGGACTTGCCGACGTTCGGACGACCGATGACGGCAATCCGTATCTCGTCGGTATCGGCGTCCTCGTCCGACTCGTCGGGAAAATTCGCCGTCACCGCATCGAGAAGGTCGCCGAGGTTCAGCGAGTTCGACGCGGCGATGGGAATCGGTTCTCCAAGCCCCAAATTGTAGAATTCGTAAACGTCGGCTTCCTGCTTCGGGCTGTCGATCTTATTGACCGCCAGCACCACGGGCTTCTTCGCCGTGCGGAGCATGCGCGCGACTTCCTCGTCCGTCGAGGTCACACCCGCGCGGCCGTCCACGACGAACACGATGACGTCCGCCTCGTCGATGGCGATACGTGCCTGCTCGCGGATCGGCGTCAAAAACGTCTCTTCCTCGAACTCAATGCCCCCCGTGTCCACCATCGTAAACGCGCGTCCAAGCCACTCCGCGTCCGCATAGATACGGTCGCGGGTCACCCCCGGCATGTCGTCCACGATGGAAATGCGCCTCTTCCCAATCTGGTTGAACAGCGTAGACTTCCCGACATTCGGCCTCCCTACGATAGCCACAATCGGCTTGCTCATGCTTATATTTCCTCCAATCTCGTATACGCGGCGTTGCTCTGCCACATATACGCCCGTTCCTCAGTTTCGCCCTTCGGCGCATCGTTCCAATGCGTGAGCAGGCGAAAGAGTTCACCGCCCGAAAGTGCCGTCCGCACCTCACGCCCGGCTTTTTCCGCAAACGTCGTCAGCGTCATATCGTCGAGAAAGACATTCTCCCCCGACCGAAGCGCGCAGCGCGGCACGACGACCACCGCCGCGTCCGGCTCGGCCTCCGACAGCGACGATAAAATATCGGCGCCCGTCAAAAGCCCCGACACCGTCACAGACGGACCAAACCAGCGATTTTCCACCGGACGAAGACGCACGGTAAGATTCTTCACCGAAAGCTCGTCAATCAATTTTTGAAACACCGGCGCAATAGAAACGCCGCAAACGATTTCAACCGAAAGCGGCTCGTCGTAGCCCGCCGTCTCAATTTCCGCCTGCGCCTCCCGCCAGTCCGATATGAAGCTCCGCGCCAGCCCGATTCCGTTGTCAAGCTGCGGAAAGCCGTCGTACGCTTCTTCCTCGGGAAGCGGCAGCCCCGCCATCAAATAAAACTCGTCGGCGAGATATACGAAATTTTCCCCGCTCTTTGCGCGGGATTTTTTTTGCCATTTTCCGACCTGTTCGACGACTTGCGCCGCCCCCTCTTTGTCAAAAGGCGTAAGCGGATAACAGCCTTCGCGGAACTGCGTCAGTCCCACGGGAACGATGGCCAACGAAAGCGCGTTTGGCCGTCTCTTCATCATGTCCTCAATAGTCTTATCCAGATTGCTGCCGTCGTTCAGCCCCGGACAAAGCACAATCTGCGCGTGATACTCGGTTCCCGCTTCGTCCAATCGGTCGAACTGCTTCATCAGTTCCGCCGCTCGCGGCGTGCCGAGCATTTTCGCCCGAAGCTCCATGTCCGTCGTATGCACGGACACGAAAAGCGGCGACAGATGATAGGCGGCGATGCGCTGAAAATCGCGCTCGCCCATGTTCGTCATCGTGATGAAATTCCCGTATAGAAACGACAGCCGGTAATCGTCGTCCTTCACATAGAGGCTTTCCCGCATATCCGGAGCGACCTGGTCCACGAAACAGAAAAGGCAGTGGTTCGCACAGCTCCGTATACCGTCAAACACCGCCGACGTAAACTCAGCGCCCAGTTCCTCGTCGACGTCCTTGTCGAAGGAAAACATTTCCTGTTCCCCGTCCGCGTGTTCTACAAGCAGGTCGATTTCCTCCTCCGCCATCGCGAAGGACAGGTCGATGATATCCCGAAGAGGCTGATCGTTCACCAAGACGATCTTATCCCCCGGCACGAGACCGAGCTCCTCGGCAAGACTGCCCTCCGCCACGCGAAGCACCGTACCGTAGCTCATGCTTCCATAATCCTTTCGCCCTTCAAAACCCACGTCTGCGGCTGCGTGATTTTCACCTGCGCGAGCTCTCCGATTTTCTCCCCATCCCGATGCGGCCACAGCGCAATCTTACCCGTCCGCGTCCGTCCCGTCCAGACGGCTTCGTCTGTCCGACTCGGACCCTCGATCAGGACTTCCTGCGTCGTGCCGGTAAGCCGCTCGTTGATTTCAAGGCTGATCTTGTTTTGCAGCTCCATCAGCCGCTCCAACCGCTCATGCTTGACCTCGTCGGACACCTGCTCCTCCAGCTTCGCCGCGGGCGTTCCAGAACGAGGCGAATAGAGGAACGTGTACGCCGCATCATAGCGGATTTCCCGCAGAAAATCAAGCAGCGCCTCAAAATCCGCCTCCGTCTCGCCGGGAAAACCGACGATCAGGTCGGTAGTCAGACTCGCCCCCGGCACATTCTCACGGATAGATTGAACGAGCCGCCTGTATTTCTCCGTCGTATAATTGCGATTCATCGCCTTTAAGATTCTGTCGCTGCCATGCTGTATCGGCAAATGGAAATGCTCGCAGATATGGCGTCCGTCCCGCACCGCCGCAATCAGCCGCTCACTCAAATCTTTCGGATGAGAGGTCATGAATCGCACCCGCTCGATTCCCTCAACTTTATCCGCCATCGCCAGAAGCTCGGCAAAATCCGCCAGCTTGTGATCCTTGCCGTAGGAATTGACGTTCTGCCCGAGCAGCGTGATCTCGCGAAAGCCCTTCGCCGCCGCGTCCTCGATCTCATGCAGGATATCCTCCGGCCTCCGGCTCCGCTCCCGACCCCGCACATACGGCACGATGCAGTAGGTACAGAAATTGTCGCAGCCGTACATAATCGGCACCCATGCCGAGACCGTCCCCTGCCGCGCAGGCGTCCCTTCCTCCGGCAACGCCCCGTTCTCCGCCACGTCGACGAGATGGGGAACGCGCTCCGCCAGAAGCTCCTCGACGACGCGGGAAAGCTCGCCCAGCCGGCCAGTTCCCAACACAAAATCTATATGGGGCGCACGGCGAATCAGCGCGTCGCTCTCCTTTTGCGCCATACAGCCCGTCACCCCGAAAAGAAGCGAAGGCCTTTCACGCTTCAGCCGCTTGATTTCGCCAATCTTCCCATAGGCTTTATCTTCCGCCGTCTCCCGTACGCAGCAGGTGTGCATCAAAATCAAGTCGGCCTTTTCCGCATCCTCGGTACTTTCAAACCCAATCTCCCGAAGCTGCCCCTCCATGCGCTCCGCCTCGGCAAAATTCATCTGGCAGCCGTAAACGATCAGTTTTACGAATCTCTCTTTTTGCTCCAACTTTTCATACTCCTATCCGGCTTCTTCGGCATGCCTCGCCGATTCAAACATTTCTATTTTATCATACTTCCCCGCGTGACGAAACTGCTCCCTGTCTAAAGATATTTTAATCTTTTCCTAAAGCAGTTCAAAACTTATCCTTTTATGATAATGACAAATATGATAGCGGCAATGGAAGGAGATGTCTCGAATGACGGCAAGAAAAACGGCGGCGATAGTTCTTGGAGGTTTATTGGCGATAAACTGTAACTGCGTCTTTATTTCTCCAGTTTCCGCACAGGAAATCGAATACCGGGCCGAAAACGCCTTTTCTCCCGGAGATGAATTCACAAGAGAAATCAAGAAAGAACACGACCTGCATGAACAAAACGTCCAGGCATTGCGCGACGAATATCCAGACCCTGACGATATCTATCTGCTGGACGCAGAAATGAAAAAAGAACGAAATCGCCACGCACAGCGAATGCGCGAGATTCACAGACAATACTACAACGCAGGCAACGCACAGGAATAGAAAGAGTCCCGTCGGATGGCGGGACTCCTTTTATTCCTGTGCATTCTTTCGGTTTAGTTTACTGTCCGCCTTGCAAAACAGCCTGACGGCGTTCACGTCCGGCCGCCTCGTTGTAAAGCGCGGCGAGGATAGGCGTCATGGTGTCCGTGTTCGTCGTAAAGCTTTGCAGCACAAGCGGATTGCCCCTCGCATCGTAAAGGGCTTCCTCCAATGAAATCTTGTACCCAAAGCGCTTATTCTTCAAGCGTTCGCTGGCGTATTTCTGAATCAGCAAATAACGACAGCCCATATCCCGTGCCTGTCGCACCGCCTCCGCGACTTTATTCTCTCCGGGTAAAGCAGAAAACGAGGTGCGGGCCACCACGAGACCGCCCATTTCCCGGCGCAGGATATCGAAGGCCGCCAACCGCATATAAGGCACATCGTCGATAATTGCGTCGTCCAGCGCGTAATCTGCAAAGAGCAACACGTTGGGCGTTTTGTTTTCATCGCCTAAATTATCCCGCGCACGCACCGCGTCGCCCTCATAGGGCACGCCGTCCTCCTGGAACCGCTCCGCCTCCCGCCGCTTCTCCGTCACAAAGTCGAAATACCGACGGAGCGCCACGTCCGCATAGCCCGTTATATCGTGCTGGAATCGCTCGGAACCTCTCGGCCTGTGCCAATGCTGCACGCTGCCGAACTGCGCGTAACTTGTATCAATGGACTGGATGGCGGCATGGATAGGATCGCCCGTCATCGCGATCCGGTCCACAGGCATATCGCTGTACGCATCCGCAAACGCGCGGTTTCCAACGGCAGGCGCACCGAAAGTTACGACATCAAGTTGTTCCGTCGAAACGCCCATCGACATCAGCCGCGCCGCGAAAAGCACCGCCACCGCCCCGCCAAGGCTATGCCCGGTGATACAAAGCTTTGCGTCCGGCTCGTTCTTCAACAGTTCCGCAATTTCCTCGCCGAAGGTCTTGCCGTTTTCCCGATGTGAAAAAAACGCCGTCTGCGTATAACGGGTAAAGCCGCCATGCGTCAGCGGCTCCGCCGGGCTCATCTTCGGACGCTTCATTTCCTTCTCGAATTCATCGGGCGTCTTCCCTGCAAACGGAACTTTATGCATCGAAAGATCGGCCTTTACGTCCTTCAAATCGCTGGTTCCCGTCACCGAAACGAGATAACGCGCCCCGTCGACCGGCAATTTGTCGTTTTTCATGAAATAATATTTCGCCGCGACCTTCTCCGTATCTTCACGGTACGGCTGAAGCACCCAGCCGTTGTCCGCCAACGACTCCCGCGCGACGAGACCGATGCGGTCGCTGTAGCTCGCCAGCGAAATCAGCGAGCACAGATATTCCAGCGGTGGATTCGGCTTCGCCTCTTCCTCAAAAACCGCCGATTTTCCATCTTCGTATCCGCCCGTATTCGCCGCCTGCGCCCCAACGGGCAAAAAGCAAAGCGCGCACGCCAAGAACGCAACGGAAACTGACTGAGTAAAAATAGCAAACGCCTTTCGCGCCATACGGTTCAACCTCTCAATGATGATATGTTCTCCAATTCTTACTAAGCGCTATTATTGTATCACACTTCGCTATGCGGGGAAATACGCCCATCTCACATTCTTCTCCAGCATTTCTCCTTCATAAACGCAACCATTTCCCCGCTGTCCTTGTCTTCATAGTACGCCACAAGCAGACGCTTGAACTCCGGCACATCTTTTTCGGGAATCACAAGCAATCCGGCAGCCTGTCCGATTAGATAATGATTGGCGAAAATCACCGCAGCGCGTTTGTTTCCGTCATTGAAAACCTGCGTTTTCATACAATAAAGGCACAGCCGGACGGCGACCTCGACAGGCTCCCCGCCGTCCGCGATAATCCCCGCGATATGTTCCTTGACGTCAAGCTCCATCGGCATCGGAGGCACATAGGACGTCCCGCCGATTGTTACCGGGACGCCGCGAATCCGCCCCCCCTCGTTATAAAATCCCTCATTGACGAGCTGGGCGATATGGCAAAGGATATAATAATCGGTTTTCGTGGCGATTACATCCCGATCCATCACAAATTCCCATGCGTGCTTCAAGTTTAATATTTTCTGCACGTCATTCGCCGAAACGCCGCTGACGCGCCCGTTTTCGATAATATCCTCCGTTTGCGGGAAGGAAGTCGCCACCCCTTCCAGAACCGCTTGGTCGTAAATGTTCGCCTTCAAATTAGCCCGGGCGAAATCAATATTCCGTAGCACCCGTTCGGAAAGCTCCTCCGTAGCATAACCGAGCTGCGCAAGACGCTTTTCGGCACGGCGAAGCTCTTTCCGCAGTTCCCTGCCCTCTTTGGCGTAACGCAGGAGCGCGTCATACAGTTCGTCCGAATAAACGTCCACATACTTGCTTGTCAGTTTGCCCGCGATACGTTTTCGGATATAAAGATACTTGCCATCGCCGCGCTCCTTAATCTCCGGGCTGCCGTCATAAGGAAGCAACTTCAGCCGAGCCTGCAAATCCGCCCGCCGCTGCAATAATTCCTGTATTTCCCGATATTCATTGTTCATGGTTATATCCTTTCATTGGGGAACTTTTGACAATATTGTTTTATCATAAAGTTCCCCAATTTTCAAGAAACGATTGAAACTATTGGTCGATTGCGCTAAAAAACAATGCCAGAAAAAACAAAGCCGCCTGAAACTTTCAACATGTTCTAATCACTCGAAACAATTCGGGAACGATTTCCAAATGTTTCACGTGAAACATTCTTTCGGTTTTATATTTTTGTTCGCTGCATAATTTTTCAATTTTTAAAACTCGTGAAACGCTTGTCATTTCAAAGACAAAACGAATTCTGAAAAAGCTTTCAGGTTATGTTCGATTGTTTCACGTGAAACATTCATTCGAAATTTATTTGTTGTTGCATTGCAAATAGAAAACGGCCATGCCGTCATGTACATCCCGTACACGCTGCATGACCGTTATTTTTACCCCTGCTGACGTTCTTTCAGCGCCCTCTCGACGTCGCGCTTCATCGCCTTGTCGGCCAATGTGCGCCGCTTATCGAAGGTGTGCTTGCCGCTGGCCAACGCGATTTCCATTTTCGCACGGCCGCGTTTGAAATAGACGCGGAGCGGCACCAGCGTGAAACCTTTTTCCCTCGTCTTGCCGAACAGCTTCAGGATTTCCGATTTGTGCATCAGAAGTTTTTTCGGGCGGAGCGGATCGCGATTGAAGATATTGCCCTGCTCATAAGGACTAATGTGCATTCCCTCGATGAAAAGCTCGCCCTTTTTCACCGTGCCATAGGCGTCTTTCAGGTTCGCCTTTCCCGCGCGGAGCGACTTGACCTCCGTGCCGAAGAGCTCTATACCCGCTTCGTATGTCTCATGAATGAAATAATCGTGCCGCGCCTTTCGGTTGTCACAGACGGTCTTTTCCGCCGCGTTCTTCTGTCCCATCGCGCGCTCCCTCCTTTCCACGCTTCCTTATAATTTACTATTATTTACCGCGCTTCGGCTTCGGATCGGGCCAGACTGCGCGGCTCGGCAGCTCGTCCCGCCTTTCCGCTCTCGCAGCGCGGCGACGGGCCTTCGCCGGTTTTTCCGTCTTCTTCTCCTTTTTTGCGGGCTTCGCCTTTTTGGCGTCCGCTTTTTCTTTTATGCCCGCTTTGGCCTTCGCTTTCTTTGCGCCGCCCTTTCCTTTCTCGCCGGTCTTTTTCTTCGCGGCTTCCTTGTCTGCGCCCTTTCGCTTCGTGTCTTTCTTTGCAGTCGCTTCGCCTGCCGCTTTCGCTCCCCGGGCAGTCGCTCCTTTCTTCTTCGGTGCTCCCTTTCCCTTCTTCTCGTCCGCCGCGACGTATACGCCGTTGTCCTTCAGGATGAAGTCGATATTTCGCTCCTCGACGCTGGCGCGCACCAGCACGACCTCCACCTCGTCGCCGAGGCGGTAGGCTTTTTTCGTGCGCTCGCCGATCAGCGCGTACTGTTCTTCGACGTATTCGTAATAATCGTTGACCATGCGTGAAACGTGGACGAGTCCTTCGACACCGTTTTCCAGCTCGACGAAAATGCCAAAGGCCGTCACGCCGCTGATGACGCCGGGGAACGTATCCCCAACGAACTGCGTCATGTATTCGATTTCCTTCATCTCCGTCGTCTCGCGCTCGGCGTCCACCGCCACGCGCTCCCGCACCGAGGAATGCTGCGCGATATCGGGCAATACGCCCCGCAGCTTGTCCTGCCGCGACGCCGGAATCGTACCCGTCGCAAACGTCTCGCGGAGCAGACGATGGACAATCAAGTCAGGATAACGGCGAATCGGCGATGTGAAATGCGTATAATACCGAGCCGCGAGGCCGAAATGGCCGAGGCTCTGGTCCGCATAGCGCGCCTGCTGCATGGAGCGAAGCGCCACCGTGCTGACAATGCGCTCCTCAGGACGGCCTTCCACTTTCTCCAGAACCTTCTGCACGTCCATCGGACGGATCTCGCCTTTGTCGTTCGGACGGATATGCTGACCGAAGGCGGCAAGAAGCTGGTTCAGCCGCTCGATCTTTTCCTCGTTCGGCTGCTCATGTACGCGATATATAAAAGGAAGCTCCTTTTTCTCCATGTGCTCGGCCACCGTTTCGTTAGCCAACAGCATGCACTCCTCGATGATCGATTCCGCCACGGAACCGACACGCTTGATCAGCCCGATGGGACGCCCCGCGTCGTCCAGCTTCACCTTGACCTCTGGAATATTGAAATCAATCGAGCCGCGCTTTTTGCGATACGCCTTGCGCGCGTCGCGCAGGTCTTTCAACACTGAGATCATCGGCAGGATTCCGTCTTTATCCTTCGCCTTGCCTTCCAGCAATGCGTTGACGCCGTTATAGGTCAACCGACGATAGACGCGGATTACCGCCGGGTCGATCTCGTAATGCGTAACTTCGCCCTTCGCGTCGAGCTCCATCTCGCAGGCCATCGCGAGGCGGTCTTCCCCCTGGTTCAGGCTGCAAATGCCGTTTGACAGCGCAAAGGGAAGCATCGGGATTACGCGATCGACAAGATAGACGCTGGTCCCGCGCTCATACGCCTCCCGGTCCAGCGGACGCCCCTCGCGCACATACCAGCTCACGTCGGCGATATAGACGCCAAGGAACCAGCCGCCGTCCGCGCGACGCTCCGCATACACCGCGTCGTCGAAATCCTTCGAGTCGTCGCCGTCTACCGTCACCACGGAAAGCTCCCGGCGGTCGCGGCGTCCCCGGCACTCATCCGGCTTTACCTTCTGCGGCACACGGTCGGCCTCCGACTGCACGTCATGAGGAAACTCCTGCACAAGGTCGTATTGCCGCATGACGGACAGCACGTCGACGCCAGGATCGCCCGCGCGCCCAAGTAGCTCGACTACCGCTCCCTCGGCGCTGTGCCGCCCCTCCGGCCACTTCGTGATCTCAGCGACGACCTTCATGCCCGTTTTCGCGCCGCCGAAGGATTTCTTCGGGATAAAGATGTCCTGTCCGATTTTTTGGTCGTCCGGCGTCACAAAGCCGAAGGACTTGGACGAGGCAAAGGTGCCGACAATCTTCGTATTCGCGCGCTCGACAATGCGGATAATCTCGCCCTCACGGGAGCGCCCCGGAATCTCCGACGGCGCGACGCGCGCCACCACGCGGTCGCCGTTCATCGCCGACGCCAGCATCGCACCCGGCACGAAAACGTCCGTATCCGTTTCCTTTTGCCGAACGTCGGGAATGATGAACCCGTAACCCTTGCCCGACATGCTGAGCTTTCCGACCACGAGATTCATACGCTCCGGCAGACCGTAAAGGCCGCTGCGGTTGCGTATCACGACCGCCGTCTGCTCCAACTCTGAAAGCGCCTCAAAAAACGGCTCTAACGCCGCGCCCTTGACGCCCAATTCCTCCGCCAGCGCCTCCGCCGTGATAGGGCGGCGCACCGAATCACGCATATAACTTACAATTTTTTCTTTCATTTCTGTTTCCATACTTCCGATCCACTTATTCAGTATCTCTAATATCCTCCATTCGCAAAAACCCGATAATCTCAGAAAACGCTCTTTCCCGTTCTATCCCGAGCAGCACCCGATGACCGGCCTGCGGCAGCAAAACGACCCGCTTGACCTCCGAAGCCGCATGGTCCGCGATATACTGCGCGCTTTCCGTCTTCACTGTGTGATCTTTTTCTCCCTGCACTACCAGCAGCGGCGCGTAAACTTTCGGCAGCGCTTCCCGAGCCGCCTCCGTTAAATCAAGCAGTTCATGCACCGACAGGAGCGGCATCACCGCATACCCCGACATGCACCTGACGGGAATGCCCGGCAGCCGCGGCTGCTTTTTCGGGAGGAACAGTCCTTTCGCTTTCTCCCTCGGCGGCAAGAACTCAACGCCTCGCTCCTTTCGGATGAAAAACGGCGCCGATACGGAAATCACATGCGACACTTGACGCATCGAAGCAAGTTTCAGCGCCAGCAAAGCTCCCATAGAGTGTCCTGCAACGGCGATCCGCTTCACTTTCTTATCCGAATCTAAAATTGCATAACCATCCATCGCAGCCGCCAGCCAATCGCCGGCCGTAGTTCTCTCCAAATCTTCGGGCACCGTACCGTGTCCCGGCAATCGAATTGCCAGCACCGTAAATCCGGCTTCGGCGAGAACTTCCCCGAGCAAGCGCATTTCCGCAGGCGATCCGCTCAACCCATGCAAAAGCAGGACGCCCGTCGATCCTCCATTGAAATAGAAAGGCTCCGCCTCTTGAAGCACCAAGCGTCCACACCACCTTTGAAGCAATTCCCCATAACATGAAAAACGTTCCCAAGCCGAAAGCCGGGAACGCTTTTTAAATCACATCGTCAATTTCGCAATCGCCAGCGTTATGACCGCGAACAACGCGGCAAATACCATCGTCACACGAGCCAAAAGCGCATCCATTCCGCGCACCTGTCCGCTGAAGACCGTATTCCCGCCGCCGTCCATTCCGCCCATTCCGGCGGACTTCGGCTCCTGTCCGAGCACCGCGGCAATCAGAACGATTGCGACCAATGCGTCGAGCACCATCAAAACCGTAAGCACCGATCAATCCTCCCCTGTAAAGCTTGCCCTATATCTTACCATAGCGTTTTATGAAAATCAATCATTCGTCATTTTTTCCGAAAGGAATCATCAGTGACGAGGGCTCCTGCTCACGACCTCGATCGCCTTGGCGATCTCCTCGATGACCTGTACTTCTTTCTCCAACTCCGTGAGGCTGAGCTTCGTGAACACGTTGCCCTTATCCGATGAAACATATTTGGGAGGCAAATGGTTCAACGCAAGCATGACAATATCCTGCCGGCATTGTTCGCATTTGCAGCAATTCGGATATTTTTCAAGCACGACGTCAAGATAGTTAAGCACGATGGTCTCCATGTAGTTTTTCAGTTCCATAAAGAGCCGCCTTCCTAAAAACATCTTATAGCTGACTTCATTATATCATCCCGCATAATCCGACGCAATGTCATCCAAAAGAATTCCTGAAAGCTGAACGGTACAACGGACGAATTGTCATGAAAGGATTGACACGCCGCAACAAGTATGGTACATTATATGTCGTCGCGTGTGGGGATATTTCCTGCCGCGACGGATGCACAATACTGAGTAAGGTATGTCATTCAAGACTTGGAGAGTTGTCCGAGTGGTTGAAGGAGCACGCCTGGAAAGCGTGTGTACGGCGAACACTGTACCGAGAGTTCGAATCTCTCACTCTCCGCCATGATATTTCGGCGCATTGCCCGGCAATGCGCTTCTCTAATCTATAAAGCCTTTTTTAGGTCGGACCGCAGCGCTTGGGTCCCGCGCAATGGAGCCTCGCGAACCCCGTCAGGCCCGGAAGGGAGCAGCGGTAAACGAATCGTTTCATGTGCCGCGGGGGCGCCTGGGGGCTGCGGCCCGACGTTAAAAAGGCACAATCAAAGGAGGCTGTACGCGATATTTTTTCGTGTGCCGCCTCTTTTTCATTTCAATTTGAGAGGGAGAACGCGATGGCGCAGAAGAAAGTCTACGCGGTAAAAAAAGGACGTTCGACGGGACTGTTCGCCTCCTGGGAAGAATGCAAAGCGCAGGTCGACGGCTTCGCTGGCGCGATATACAAAGGATTCGCCTCAATGCAGGAAGCGCAGGCATGGCTTTTCGGCACGGAACCTATGACCATGGCGTCTTTGTTTGACGACGAGCCGCCGAAAAAATCTCCCACACGAAAACAAACCGCCTCCGACGAAATCCCGGCCTCTGAGCTTTCCTCGGCCGATTACGTCGTCTATACAGACGGTTCCTGTCTCCGAAATCCCGACGGCCCCGGCGGCTACGCGGCGGTGATTGTCGAGACGAAAAGCGGCGCGGCGCGTGAGCTTTCCGGCGGAGAACCGTCGACGACGAACAACCGCATGGAGCTCCGCGCGGGAATTGAGGCGCTTCGTACGTTGCCGCCCGACGCCGTTGTCGAGTTCTACACGGACAGCCAATATATGAAAAATGCGTTCACGAAATATTGGCTCCGCAACTGGAAATTGCGCGGCTGGGTGACGGCGACGGGCGAGCCGGTGAAAAACCAGGATCTTTGGCGGGCGCTGGACGAGGAATTTCATTGCCGCACGGTACATTTCCACTGGGTCAAGGGACACGCGGGCAATCGCTGGAACGAGCGATGCGACGCACTGGCCCGCGGCGAAGCGGAGAAATTTCTATGACGAACGATTTTTCCTCAAGAACCGAGCTGCTTTTGGGAGCGGACGGCCTTGCCAGACTGGCGGCTGCGCGCATCGCCGTTTTCGGCCTCGGCGGCGTCGGCTCGTATGCGGCTGAGGCGCTCGTCCGCGCGGGCGTCGGCCATTTCCTGCTCGTCGACCACGACACGATTGCCCCTTCCAATCTGAACCGCCAGCTCCACGCGACGCGGCGGACCGTCGGGCAAAAAAAGACGGAGGCCATGCGCGCGCGAATACTAGAAATCAATCCAGACGCCGACGTCAAAGTCATCGACGAATTTTACGAGCCGAACCGCGCGGACGAATTTTTCTCCGCCCCCTTGGACTATATCGTCGACGCCGTGGACACGGTGACGGCGAAGCTGAGTCTCGCCGTCGAGGCGACGCAGCGCAATATTCCCATTGTCAGCTCCATGGGCGCGGGGAACAAGCTCGACCCGACGCTCTTTGAAGTCGCCGACATTTACGAGACCAGCGTCTGCCCGTTGGCGAAAGTCATGCGAAAGGAACTGAAAAAGTGCGGCGTCCCCCATTTAAAGGTAGTCTATTCCAAAGAGCCGCCGCTCTCCGCCGTCGCCAGCGAAAGCGAGCACGGACGGCACGCCCCCGGTTCCGTTTCCTTTGTCCCGTCGGTGGCGGGACTGATCCTTGCGGGCGAGGTTATCCGCTCGCTTACGGGAGTGAATCGAAAATGAAAATAGAACCTGTTTCCGTGCTCGGCTGCGGCCGCTGGGGCTCGTTCCACGCATGGCACGCCGACCGCATCGGATGCGACGCGCTGCTTTGGGGCCGTCCCGGCTCGAATCGACTGGCCCGTCTGACGGCGGAACGAAAAAACGAATACTTGACGCTGCCGGAAAGCGTCCGGCTCACCGACTCGCTGACGGAAGCGCTCGGACACGCCGAGACCGTGATCATCTCCGTCGGCGCGCAGGGCTTTCGCGCGCTCTGCAAAAACATCGCCGCCCTGTCCCCGTCGCTTTGGCGGGAGAAAACCTTCGTCCTCTGCATGAAGGGACTGGAACAGGAAAGCGGCAAACGTCTCTCCCAAGTGTTTCGGGAAGAGCTGGGCACCACCCCCGCCATGGCGGTCTGGGTCGGCCCCGGCCATGTGCAAGACTTCATCGCAGGAATCCCCAACTGTATGCTGCTTGCCTCCGAGGACGAGACGCTTCCGCCCCGCCTCGCACAACTTTTAGAAAGTCCCCTGGTCCGTTTTTATTACGGAACCGATCTTTTAGGCGTGGAAATCGGCGCAGCCGCGAAAAACGTCATAGGTCTTGCCGCAGGTATGCTGGACGGGCTCGGCCTCGTAAGCCTGAAAGGCGCGCTCATGGCCCGAGGCGCCGCAGAGCTTTCCCGGCTTGTCGCCGCTATGGGCGGAGACCCGATGACCGTTTACGGTCTTTCTCATCTCGGAGACTACGAGGCAACTTTGTTTTCCCTCCACAGCAATAATCGCCGTTTCGGGGAAAACCTGATACGCGGCCTGCCGTCGGAAAAACTTGCGGAGGGCGTTTATACCGCCGACGCATTGTCCCTGCTCGGAAAGGAGTATAACGTCGACCTTCCCATCACCGAAGCGGTCAGGAGCGTAATAAAGGAACATGCGAATCCTCGCGACGTTCTGCTTCAGCTCTTCCTCCGCGAACAAAAAAAGGAATAATAACAGGAATATTATTATTCATCCGCTCCAAATATCGGAGCGGATTTTTTCAGCCTTTCCGGTTGTTGTCTTTTCCCTGCGTTTACGCTAAAATGGAAGAAAACGCGCCGATGATTGCGACGAATGGAGGCTATATCGTGACAAGGATAGATGGACGCGAAGCGTCGGAGCTTCGCCCCGTTCGCATCACGAAACATATACAGCAAGGACCTCAAGGGTCCGTATTGATTGAAATGGGAAAAACGAAAGTCTTATGCGCGGCCACCGTCGAAGACCATGTGCCGCCGTTCCTGCGCGGGACGGGTACGGGATGGCTTCACGCGGAATACGCGCTGCTTCCGAGCGCCACGGCCGTACGGACGCCGAGAGAAGCCGCCCGGGGAAAACAAAGCGGACGCACACAGGAAATCCAACGATTGATTGGGCGTTCCCTTCGAGCCGTGACGGACACCGCCGCCCTCGGCGAGCGCACGATCATCCTCGACTGCGACGTAATCCAGGCGGACGGCGGAACGCGTACCGCGGCTATTACAGGCAGTTTTGTGGCGTTGACTCTCGCCTGCGAGACGTTCTACAAACCGGAACGCCCCTTCCCCGTAAAGGATTTCCTTGCGGCAGTGTCTGTCGGCTTAGCCCAAGACGGAACCCCAATTCTCGACCTCTGTTACGAGGAAGATTCCCATGCCGCCGTCGATATGAACGTCGTAATGACCGGCGCAGGCCAATTTGTTGAAATCCAGGGTACAGGCGAAGGCCGTCCTTTCACCCGCTTGGAGCACGACGCCTTGCTTGCTTTGGCGGGCAGCGGCATTGATTCCCTGATTTCCTATCAGAAGGACGTGCTCGGCAATTTCTTGGACTGGCGCGTGGGGCGAATTAAATGAACCAAAAACGGCTGACAAATCGGGAAGAGATTATTGCCGCCTCTCAGGAAGCGCTTGCTGCCTGGCGCGCCGGAAAACTCGACGAAGCAAGACGCATGGCGGAGCATATCAGAAAATCCGTTACTGACTTTCCAAAACTCACCCTGCTGGAAGCTTATATTGCCCAAGATAAAGCGGAATATCTTTCCGAACTCGATATCCTGAAAAATGGACTTGCGGAACTGGAGCGAACCAAATCCGGCGACGACAACCTCGCGGCTGAAATGTGGAGCATGATGGGATACACCTATCATATGTTATGTCAGCCAAAAGAAGCCGTCGCCGCATTTTCCCGCGCCTCGGACTTGGAACCGAATCTCCCGCAGCGCCGTATTGAAGCAAGCAACGCGATTTTTGCCGCAAACGGAGCTGCGGATTATACCGCGAAAGATTTCCAAGCCTTATATCATCGTTACGAGAAATTGCTCGCTCCCATCATTCCTCTTCCAAAGCGCCGGTTCTCGCATGACCGGCTTCGCATCGGCTACCTTTCGGCAGATTTTTGCAGTCATCCAGTGGGAAAACTGATGTTGCCGCTGCTTGCGCATCACGACAAGACGCGATTCAAGATTTACTGTTACGCCGCAAACGCAACCGAAGACGCGACAACGGAAAAACTCCGTGCATCCGCGGATGTCTGGCGAAATATTCGCACATGCTCCGACGAAGACGCGGCGAACCTCATTCGGAAAGATGAGATAGATATCCTCGTGGAACTCGGCGTCCATACCAAAAACAATCGTCTGCCCATACTCGCTTACCGGCCGGCAGCGATTCAAATTTGCGGAATCGGGGACGTGCGGAGCAGCGGACTTTCCTGCGTCGATTATTTCCTGTCGGATATTTATTGCGCAGGCGATGAACGCTCCGTGCGGGAAGATTTTACGGAACACGTACTCCTTCTGCCTCATACACATTTCTGCTTTACGCCGGCCGAAAATCTTCCGCCCGTCGAGCCGCCCCCTTGTCTTGCGCGCGGCTTTGTCACATTCGGCAGTTTCAACAACGCTTCTAAACTTACAGACGAAATCCTTTCGCTATGGAATGACATCCTTCTTCGCCTTCCGACAAGTCGCCTCATATTAAAACACAAGCTGTTCGGATATGCGGAAGGCGGCAGTTACACAAAAAACCGCCTAAAGAATTTAGGATTTGACCTTTCCCGCGTCGAGCTGCGCGGTTTTTCCGATAACTACCTCAACGAATACAACGACATAGACGTCGCGTTGGATGCCTATCCATACACCGGCGGCATGACTACTTTTGAAGCGCTCTCTATGGGCGTTCCCGTGGTAACGCGTTACGGCACAAGGCATGGCACGCGCTTCGGGCTCAGTATCCTGCAAAATATCGGTTTAGGAGAGCTTGCCGTTTCCACCAAAGAGAAATATATCGAAACCGCCGTTGCATTAGCAACCGATACGGAGCTTTTGATATCTTTGAGGAAAAAACTACGGGGATTTATTGCAAATTCACCTTTATCCGACGGCACGCAATACGCCGCCGACGTGGAATCTGCTTACGAAACTGTTTGGGCAGACGTCCCCAAGGAGGACAAGAATCAATGAAGACCATCGTCATCGCCACCAAAAACAAAGGAAAGATCCGGGAAATGGAGCAGGCTTTTCACGATTTGCCCGTCCAACTCCGCCCCCTCTCCGATTACGGGGATCTGCCGGAAGCGGTGGAAGACGGAACCACCTTTGCGGCCAACGCGAAAATCAAAGCGAAATTTTATATGGAAAAAACCGGCGCCGCCTGCTTGGCCGACGACTCCGGCCTCGAAGTCGAGATCCTCGACGGCGCTCCCGGCGTTTATTCCGCACGGTTTGCCGGCGAACACGCAAGCGACGAAGATAACAACGAAAAACTGATTGCCGAAATAACCGGCAGAGGCGCTTCTTCCTCCCCTGCCGCCTATCGCTGCGTACTTGCATTCGCTGATACCGACGGAACCATCCTTACCTCCGAAGGCAGCTGTTCCGGCGTCATCCGTCCCCAGGCCAAAGGAAGCGGCGGCTTCGGTTACGATCCGTATTTTTACATCGGCGAGGACAAAACGATGGCCGAACTCACATTGACGGAAAAAGACGCCATCAGTCATCGTGGGATTGCTTTGCGACAAATGGCGCGGCACCTTTCCAAATACCTCGCAGTAAAAAAGTGAATCGGATTCACAAAAAAATGAATAAAATTTTTAAAAATAGCAGGATTTTTTTATTTTTTGGTTAATATATGTTAATATATAAATAATTATAATCGTCCTTCAGCAGATGTATAAATATCATTCTGAATTTAGGCCGATGAATCTACAACTTTGGAAGAGCAGTCTTCCGCAAATCAAGGGATTAACATGTCGCTGCGGCAAACAACATGCTTCAGCGCATGTTTCTATGCTCCAAAATTATAAGGGGGGTTTATTGTGCGTACTATCAAGACAGCCGAAATCACCGAGGCCGTGGCCAAGCTCTGTAAAGAGGCGGCTTACTACCTGCCGGACGACGTCTACGAGGCGCTGAAGAAGGGCCGCGAGACGGAGAAGTCGCCGGTGGGCAAAGACGTGCTGGAACAGATCATCAAGAACGCCGAGATCGCGAAAGCCGAAGACCGTCCGTACTGCCAGGACACGGGCCTCACAATCGTATTCGTCGAGATCGGTCAGGACGTCCACATCGAGGGGGGGCTTTTAGAGGACGCCATCAACGAAGGCATCGGCAAAGGCTACACGGAAGGCTATCTGCGTAAATCCGTCGTCGCCGAACCGCTCTTCAACCGCAAGAACACAGGCAACAACACGCCGGGCGTCATCTACACGCAGCTCGTCGCGGGCGACAAGCTGAAAATCACGGTCGAGCCGAAGGGCTTCGGTTCGGAAAACAAGTCCGGCCTCGCGATGCTGGTTCCGGCGGACGGCGTCGAGGGCGTCAAGAAGGCCGTGCTCGACATCGTCAAGCACGCGGACTGCAATCCCTGCCCGCCGACGGTCATCGGCGTAGGCATCGGCGGTACGATGGACAAGGCGGCGGTTCTGTCTAAGAAGGCGCTCCTCCATCGCTGCGACGAACACAATCCCGATCCGAACTACGCGAAGCTCGAAAAAGACTTGTTTGAAATGATCAACAAGACGGGCATCGGCCCGCAGCTCGGCGGCACGACCACGACGCTGGCCGTCCATGTCGAGTGGTACCCGACGCATATCGCCGGTCTGCCGGTTGCCGTTACGATTTGCTGCCATGCGGCGCGTCACGCGCAGTGCGTACTGTGATTGAGGGGAGAGAAAAGAATTATGGCTGAAAAAATTCGCATCACCACACCGCTGACCGAGGAGCAGTCGAGAAAGCTCAAGGCCGGCGACAGCGTTTTGATTACGGGCACGATTTACAGCGCGCGCGACGCCGCGCACAAGGCCATGACCGAGGCTCTCGCCCGCGGCGAGAAACTGCCGATCGACTGGCACGACCAGATCGTCTACTACCTCGGCCCGTCGCCGGCGAAACCGGGCGACCCCATCGGCTCGGCAGGCCCCACAACCTCCGGCCGCATGGACGCCTACACGCCGACGATGCTCGATCAGGGCATCAAGG
>JAEERZ010000206.1 GCA_016286075.1 Selenomonadaceae bacterium | reverse complement strand
CAGGCGATTTCCCTTGTCGGGCGCGATATTTACGAAAAGCTGATCAGGGGTTATACGGAAAAGCAATGGGGGCGCGACTGCCGGGAGCTTCCGGCGTTCATCATCCGGCGGCTGCCGCTTCGCTTCACTTACGACAATAATTATTTCAACGACCGGTGGCAGGGTATACCGGCAGGCGGCTACAATGGGCTGATTGAGAATTTGCTGAAGGGCGTCGAAGTGTCGCTTAAAACGGATTTCCTGCAAGATAAAGAATATTTTCTGCATAACGCGGAACGGATAGTTTACACCGGCGCGATTGATGAGTATTTCGATTATGAACTGGGGGAATTGGAGTATCGGGGCTTGCGGTTCGAGCATGAGCGCATGGAAACGGATAATCTGCAGGGCGTCGCGGTGATGAATTTCACCGACCGGGAGACGCCGTACACGCGCCGTATCGAGCATAAGCATTTTGAAGTCGGGAATCAGGCGCTTTTGGAGCAGCCGGTCTCGATTGTCACGAAAGAATATCCGGCGGACTGGCGCCGGGGCGACGACGCCTATTATCCGGTGAACGACGGGAAGAATCAGGCGTTATACCAAAAGTATTTGGCGAAGGTCGCGTCGGAGCGTGTGATTTTCGGCGGGCGGCTCGGAGAATATCAGTATTACGATATGGACAAGACGGTGGAACGGGCTTTGGCGTTGGCGCAGTCTTTGAAGGCGTGAGGAGATCCAAAATGGACGTTCACTATTACAAGCTCGAAATTTTCATCCCCGAGACGCATTTTCGCGCGCTGCAGAAGGCTTTGCAGGAGGCGGACGCAGGGCATATCGGGAATTTTGATTCCTGCCTTTCGTACAGCCGGGTGACGGGGACTTGGCGGCCGCTTGCTGGGACGAAGCCTTTTATCGGGACCGAGGGCGAAGTCAGCGAGGAGCCGGAGCTGAAGGTCGAGGTGACGATTCGGGCGGAGATTCTGGATACGGTGATGCGGGCTGTCAAGGCCGTGCATCCCTATGAGGAACCGCTGGTCAATGTGTTGCCGCTTGTCGCTACAAGTATGGAGTGGAAATGAGAGTGAAATTAGCGGTTTTTGGATTGGAGGATGAAGGATATTCGTTCCTAAAAATGTAAAAATACATTAGCTGCTCGTTCTAAAAAATGTATAATGATGAAAGAGATTCGGTCGTAAAAATGTGAGGAAGGGATAGCCGTGGAACGAAATTTAATGCACGAATTGATAAAATGGAAAGATTCCCCGCAACGCAAACCGCTTATACTCAAAGGAGCACGTCAGGTCGGAAAGACTTGGCTTATGCGTGAGTTTGGCAAGAGGTATTACAAAAAGATTGCCTATGTAAATTTTGATAACAATCATCGTATGCAACAGGTTTTTTCTGAAGATTTTTCGATTGATCGGCTGTTGATGGCAATCAACGCGGAAACCGGCGTGCCGATTACGCCGGAGGATACGCTTCTCATTTTCGATGAGATACAGGAGGCGCCGAAAGCCATCGCGTCCTTGAAATATTTCTGTGAGGAAGCAGCACAGTATCACATTGTGGCGGCGGGTTCGCTATTGGGAGTAGCGATTCATGGAGGGGCTTCTTTTCCTGTAGGTAAGGTTAATACGCTGCGGTTGTATCCCTTGACATTCGTGGAATTCTTGTATGCAGTGGGAGAAGAGGGGCTTGCAGCCTTGCTCGAACAGGGCGATTGGGAATTGATCCGTACATTCGAGGATAAATTTGCGTCCTGGCTGAAAAATTACTATTATGTCGGAGGAATGCCGGAATCCGTGAAAATTTTTGCGGAAACGCATGATTACCATGCGGCGCGACGTATGCAGTCGGATCTTATCGATATGTACGAGGCGGATTTTGGAAAGCATGTCGAAGCCCGTGAGCTGCCAAGGCTGCGCATGGTTTGGAATGCTATCCCTGTGCAGCTTGCAAAGGAAAACAAAAAGTTCTTTTTTGGCCAAGTAAAAAAAGGAGCGCGCGCCAAGGATTTTGAGATAGCCATCGAGTGGCTGCTTGATTGCGGATTGATTACAAGGGTTCATCGTGTAGCAAAACCGGCAATACCTCTGAAGGCGTATCAGGAAATGAATGCGTACAAGCTGTTTTTCCTTGATGTAGGCTTATTGGGAGCAATCAGCGGGATTGAAGCGAGGTCGCTATTGGACGGGAATCGCTTCTTTGTGGAATTCAAAGGAGCTCTTACGGAGCAGTATGTGTGTCAGCAGTTGATTGCCGACAAGGGGTATGAGCCTTTTTATTTTTCCTCGGAAAGCAATAAATATGAAATTGACTTCATGATACAGCAAGGCCTAACCGTAATTCCGATAGAAGTCAAGGCGGAGCATAATGTACATGCCAAAAGTTTGAGGGCGTATGTGGCAAAGCATAAACCAACAACGGCGGTACGATTGTCGATGAACAACTATCGGCAGGAGGAGTGGCTGACCAATATTCCGTTGTTCGCGATTCATCGTTTAGAATTCGGGAGCTGAAGGTCGGTGAGGAATGAGGAATCCGCTTGTTAGATTGGATAGAGGTAAAAAGGGATTTGGCATGAATGGGATTGAGCTTTCGGCATTGGCGCATTGCATGCTTTGCCCTCGCCGTTGCGGCGTAAAACGGTTGGCGGGAGAGCGTGGGTATTGCGGTGCGGGGCGGCTGGCGCGCGTCGCGCTTGTTTCACTGCATCCATGGGAGGAGCCGTGCATCGCCGGGAGTAACGGCGCTGGCACGGTGTTTTTTTCTCATTGCAGTCTGCGCTGCTTGTTTTGCCAGAATTCGGTCATCAGTCACGAGGAGAATGGAATCGACGTGACGGAGGAGCGGCTGGCGGAGATTTTTCTGGAGCAGCAGGAGCGCGGCGCGGCGACGCTCGATCTGGTGACGCCGACGCATTTCGCGCCGCAGGTTTTGGCGGCGCTCCGTGCGGCAAAAGCGCGCGGGCTGACGCTGCCCGTGGTCTGGAATTCCAGCGGGTATGAAAGGCCGGAAATCGTTGGCGCGATTGCGGACGAGGTGGACGTGTTCCTGCCCGACCTCAAATATATCGATGAAAAAAGCGCGGCCGAGTGTTCGGACGCGCGGGATTATTTTTCGTATGCCTCGGCGGCGATCGAGGCGATGGTCGAGGCGAAGGGCGCTCCTGTGCTGCGCGAGGACGGGATTCTCGAAAACGGCGTATTGGTGCGGCATCTGATTTTGCCGGGCAAGCGAAATGAAAGCATGAAAATCCTCGACTGGCTTTGGGAACGATTCGGCGACCGAGTTCTGCTTTCCCTGATGGGGCAGTACACGCCGATGTATCGCGCGGCGGAGGCCAAGGGGTTGGACCGGAAGCTGACGACCTTTGAATATCAGTCCGTCGTCGACCACGCGCTGGACCTTGGCATTACGAACTGTTATGTGCAGGAGCGGGGCGCGGCGTCGGAAGAGTTCGTCCCGAAATTTGACGGGACAGGCGTAATTCGTTAGAATAGACAAGATAAATTTTGCAAAGGGAGACAGGACATTGAGCAATTTAGAGGTAGGAATCGTCGGGCTGCCGAACGTGGGCAAGAGCACGCTGTTCAACGCGATCACTAAGGCGGGGGCGGAGGCCGCCAATTATCCGTTCTGCACCATCGAGCCGAACGTGGGCGTGGTGGACGTGCCGGACGCGCGGCTCGGCGTTTTGCATGAGATGTATCAGTCGAAGAAGACCACGCCGGCGTCGGTGCGCTTCGTCGACATCGCCGGGCTGGTGCGCGGCGCGTCGAAGGGCGAAGGACTTGGCAACCAGTTCCTCGAGCATATCCGGCAGGTGGACGCCATCGCCCATGTGGTGAGATGCTTTGAGGACGAGGATATCACCCATGTCGAGGGAGCCATCGACCCGATCCGCGATATCGAGATTATCACGACGGAGCTTTGCCTTGCCGATCTCGACACGGTGGAGAAGCGGCTGGTCAAGGCGCAGAAGTTGACGAAGAGCGGAAGCAAAGAAGCGAAAGCCGAGGAAGCGGCGCTGCAGAAAATCGCCGCACTCCTGGGCGACGCGAAGCCCGCGCGAAAAGCGGAGCTTTCCGACGAAGAACGGGCGCTGCTCCGCGACCTGAACCTTCTGACGATGAAGCCGACGCTCTATGTGGCGAACGTGGCCGAGGACGAGGCGGCGACGGCGGATAAAGAAAATCCCTTCGTGCAGAAGGTCAAGGCTTTTGCCACGGAGGAGGGTGCGGAGGTCGTTGCGATTTCCGCCCGTGTCGAG
>JAEERZ010000205.1 GCA_016286075.1 Selenomonadaceae bacterium | reverse complement strand
CGAACAAGATCGACCTGCCGGGGGCGGAGGAGAATCTGCCCCGGCTTGAAAAGCTGGCGGCGGAGGAGCATATTCCGATGCTGGCGGTCTCGGCTGCGACGCAGGAGGGACTTCGCACATTGGTGGAGCGCACGGCGGAGGCGCTCGACGCCTATGTCGAGGAGCCGGAGCAGGAGGACGGAGTAAAGGTTTACGACGCGTCTAAGGAAGAAGATCCGGAGCGGGTCGAGATTACGCGGGCCGACGACGGCGCCTTCGTCGTCAGCGGCAAGGCGTTGGAAAAGCTCGTCGCCATGACGAATTTCGCCAACGACGAGGCAATCCGGCGATTCCAGTATATTTGGCGAATGAAGGGCCTCGACGCGCGGCTTTTGAAGCGCGGCGTCAAAGAGGGCGACACCGTGCGCATCGGCGCCATGGAATTTGAATATCATGCGTGAAGCATGAGGGAGGATACATTTTGATTCGGAAAACGTTGACGAGCAAGCAGAAGCAGTTTCTGCGCGCGATGGGGACGGAGCTTGATCCGGTGGTGAGCGTCGGCAAGGAAGGCGTTTCGCCGACGGTGGTGGAGTCGGCGAAGGACGCGATCACGAAGCGCGAGCTGATCAAGGTGCGCGTGCTGCAAAACTCCCCTGAGGAGCCGAAAGACGCCATCGAGCGGTTGACGGAGCGCGTGGACGCCGACCTTGTGCAGGTCATCGGGCGGAACGGTCTTTTGTTCAAGCGCAATTTCAAGAAGCCGAAAATCGAATTGCCTGAATAAGTATTAGGGAGGCGATCGGGGTGAACATCAGAGACGGGCTCAAGAGTGCGAAACGCGTCGTCGTCAAAGTCGGCACCAGCACCATCACCCGCGAAAACGGCGCGTCGAACCTCGCGCGCATGGAGGAGATCGTGCGCGAAATTGTCGGCCTGAAGGACGAAGGGCGGGAAATGGTGCTCGTCACGTCGGGCGCGATTGCGGCGGGCATGAATCGCATGGGGCTGAAAGTCCGCCCGAAGGGCGTGCCTGAGCGGCAGGCGCTGGCGGCTGTCGGACAGGGCGTTTTGATGCATCTCTATGAAACGATGTTCGCCTCTTACGGGCAGACGGCAGGGCAGGTGCTTCTGACGAAAGAGAACTCCCTGCGCCACAATCAATACACGAATTCCCGGAACGCGCTGCTCGCCTTGCTGGATATGGGCGTTGTGCCCGTAGTCAATGAAAACGACGCGGTGTCCGTCGACGAGCTGAAGATCGGCGACAACGATACGCTTTCGGCGACGGTGGCGTCGCTGGTGGACGCCGACGCGCTGATTATCCTGTCCGACGTGGACGGCCTTTTTACGGCGAACCCGCAGGAGAATCCCGACGCAAAGCTGATTTCCGAGGTGCATGAGATCACGCCCGAAATCGAGGGGCTCGCGGGCGGCGCAGGGACGGCGGGCGGAACCGGCGGCATGGTCACGAAGCTTGCGGCGGCGAAAATCGCCATGAGCGCGGGGGTCACGATGGTCATCGCGAGGGGAGACCGCGTCGGCGTCATGCGCGAGGTGCTGGCGGGGGAGCCTGTCGGCACGGTGTTTCATGCGAAGAAAGCGCATCTTCGCGCGCGCAAAGCGTGGCTTGCCTTCGGCCGCCATATCGGCGGAAATCTAACGGTGGACGAGGGCTGCGTGCAGGCTATGCGAAACGGAGCGAGCCTGCTGGCGGCGGGCGTTACGACGGTGGACGGAGACTTTTCGGAGAAAAGCACGGTGCGCGTTCTCGGCCCCGACGGGCGCGAGATCGCGCGGGGTATTGTGAATTACGGCGCGGAGGAATTGCGCCGCATCGCGGGAAAAAGCACGAAGGAAATCGCAAAGATCCTTCCCGACGCCGCCCACGACGAAGTCATTCATCGCGACGATTTAGTCATGATGGTTTAAAGCGAAATTGAAAAAAAGGAGATGCCGCACGTTTGCTGCGTACGGCATCTCCTTTTTTTTTCGTGTCTGTTTATTACGGTTTCAAAGGGGAATTACGTCGTTTTTTGCTATAGGCGCGGTACTCGATGTAGGCGCGCTTGCAGTCGTTGTGATACGTATGGCTGATGGGGACGCTTTCGCCGCCCTTCAGGATTACTTCGCTTTTCGTCATTGACTGGATGCAGGCGAGGCGCACGACAAAGCTTCGGTGCGTGCGGATAAATTCATTCGGCGGCAAAAGTTCCAGCAGATTTACAAGCCGCACATACGTCCGAATCTCTTCTTCCCCGTGGATGATGCACGCTTTGTCGACGACTTCGATATATCGGATGGAATCGGCGGGAATCATCAGCGGCTTGTAGTCGCAAGTCACTTCGATCATTGGCGCCTTGTTTTTCGCCGCGTTCTTCAAAAGACGATCGAAAACCTTGTCGATCTCCTCGGGTGTGGCGGGCTTGATCAGGTAATGCAGCGCGCGGACCTCATAGCCTGAAAGCGCGAATTCTATGCTCATGCTGACGAAGACGAACTCCACATCCGCGTCCAGCGCCCGCGCTTTGCGCGCGAGGTCGATGCCCAGACCGGTCCCGATATAATTGTCGAAGAAGACCAGCGTGTATTTTTTCGGCTCGAAGGCCCGCAAAAAATCCTCGCCGGAGGAAAACGCGTCGATTTCAACGGTCAGCCCGCGGTTCTCGGCATACGCGCCGAGAACGTTCATGAGCTGCTGCATGTCTTTTTCGTCGTCCTCCACGATTGCGATTCGCAAGGTATTCATCTTCTTTCTTTTTTATAGTATAATTTTATCATAGATTATTATTAAAGAAATAGATTCGGTATGGAAATGAAGGGAAGTCTATGACGCTTATCGTGGGTATGGCGGTAGGCATCACGCTGATTCAGCTCATTGGAGCGTATCTTCGCTATCTGCCGTTTGAGGCGAGGCTCCTGCCGGAGGAACGCGCTCGGCTCTGGAGATATATCCTGCTTTGGTCGCCGGTTGCCATGGGGCTTTATGTTGCGTATTTCTGTCACGAGGGTCTCAACGTCGCCTCGTTCAAAGGCGTTCAGTATTTCGGCTGGCTGCCGTTTTTTGTGTTCTCCGTCGTCGTCATCCGGCACGGGGCCATGCGTCATGTCTTTGTGGCGGGAATGCAGATGCTTTGGTTCTTTATGCTGCATACGATGAGCGGCGCGCTGATTTTAACAGTGCTTCCGCCTTTCTTCGGCATGGGCGTGAATCGGCTGCCGACCCAGACGGCTCTTTTTATCTTCTGGTTCCTTGTGACGCTGCCCTTGGAGCGGCGGATCTTTCGAAATCTGCTGCCGATGCAGCTCTTTTCAGGCAGTCGATTGGCAGGTTGGTGCTTCGCAATCATGCCGATTGGACTTTGCGCCACGCCGCTGATCTTGCTGATCGACAGGCCGCTGATGTATACGAGGACGGATATCCTGCTGCGTTTCGTCCTGTTTTTCTGGGGCGTTACCCTGTACCAATATTCGCTGTACGCCGGGGAGCGCGCGGCGCAGATACAGGACGAGCGGCATACGAACGAACTCCTGTCGCAGCAGCTCCAAGCATTGGAAACCCACGCGGGGTTGCTCCAATCCCGGGCGGAGGACGTACAGCGCGCCCGGCACGACCTGCGGCATTACAATCGCCTCTTGATGTCCCTGCTTCGCGGGGGCGAGGTCGAGAAAGCCTTGGATTTTATGGAACAGCAGGAGCGAGAGCTTTTGGTATCGCCCATCTCTGCATACTGCGAAAATCCGATCCTCAACGCGGCGCTGACCGTCTATATGCAGATGGCGAAAAAAGAAGGGATTCAGGCGTCGTGTGAAGTGAATATCGAGGAGGAAGGCTCTCAGGAGGGCGATAAAGACATAGCGATCTTGCTGTCCAACGTCATAGAGAACGCGATCATCGCCAGTCGCAAGCAACCGCCGGGAGAGCGTGAGATTCGCGTCTCGCTGGCCTACACTGAACAGGAATATGCGCTGGTCATAGAAAATCGCTTCGACGAGCCGCTGCAATTTGGCGCCGACGGCCTGCCGACGACAAAAGAGCACGGCCATGGTACCGGCATGATTTCCCTGCGGAACTTCTGCAAGAAATATGACGCGGAAGTGATTTTCGAGCAAATTAACGGATGGGTGCGCCTGCTGATGTGCTGGCGCGGAGTTGAGAAAACGTAAGACAAACAGATACGGCAAAAGGGCGGACATTGCGTCTGCCCTTTTTTATTTGTCGATTTTTTAAAACGTCTGCATCATCATCGCGGCGAACTGAAAGATACCCACCACGCCCAAGACAAGCC
>JAEERZ010000010.1 GCA_016286075.1 Selenomonadaceae bacterium | reverse complement strand
GAGCCGCATGGGACGCTTTTTGTACCATTAATATTCAATTATCAAGTCATATTAGCAAAACGCTCCACGGCCTTTGTGAAACTCTCGATCGTCCGATCCGGATCGCCGTGGATGATGCCGTCCCGGACACAATGCTGAATGTGGCCCTCCAGGACAATCTGCCCCACCTTGTGGGTCGCGGACTTGACCGCGTTTATCTGCGACAAAATGTCCTCGCAAGGAATGTCCTCGTCAATCATTCGTTCAATCGCCTGAACCTGCCCTATAATTTTCCGCAAGCGACGATGCAGATTTTCGGAATCCATGCACTGTCTCATACCCGATTCACCCCATAATCATTCGAATCCGTTCCATACGCCGACCAACAACCCGAACCGGCAGCTGCACACATTTGCTGAGACTTTATCGTGAATATTATACCACAAAACTTCAATCCATATCAATCACATCTAAGTCGTCAGGGACATACACCTCTCCATGGAAATGCTCGGATGCTTCCGCCGTATAAAGTTCCCTGCGCCGCTCGAGCGTCGTGTCCACAGTGTGATACAGCACCAAATGCTTGGCGGCGACTTTTTCCGCGTTGATTGCCGCCTCCTTCACGGTGCCGTGATTTTTTTCAGCGGCTCTGAATTTCTCCTTGTCCGCTTCGAGGCAGAACGCCTCGGAAACCAGCCAGTCCGCTTTTTCCACGAAGGCGCGGCACCGCTCGTTGTATGGTTCGTCGCCAAGGCAGACGAGCGAATGACGGTTGGCGAACCGCAGCCGATAGCCGAACTGCTTCGCCTTCGACGAACGAATATCGAAAGCCGTCAACTTCATATTGAGAAAGCTGACCTGCTCCCCATCGTGTATTTCGTGGAGCCGGATCCTTTTTCCATACTGCGCCAACTCCGCCCTCGTCAACAGCATCTGCGCCATCATCTCGATGATTTCGCACGCTACGTCGTGACAATAGATATGGAATTCCCCGCCGTAAAAATCTTTGTTCATCAGCGAAGCAATCCTCCGGATCACCCAGACCGTTCCCATGATATGATCGGAGTGCCCGTGCGTGACGAACATGCACCGAAGCCGTTCAAAGGGGATTTCGGCGCGCTTCATCTGCCGCAGGATACCGTTGCCGCCGCCCGCGTCGGTCAAAAAATATTCGTCGTCCGGCGTACGGAGCAAGAAACAGGCATTGTAGCACTCAGTCGCCATTGCCGCGCCCGTACCTAAAAAAATAAGCTGCCGCACACGCTGTCCCTCCGCTTCCAAAAAAAGAGCCATTGCAAAACGCAACGGCTCTTTTTATCACCCCTGATTATCCCTCTTGCTCTTGAAATTTCGGCAGCGCTTGCTGCGCCGCATTTTGCTCGGCCGCCTTTTTGCTGCGCCCGACGCCGACGCCGTATGCAAGTCCATTGACCCGCACCGCCACCTTGAATTCTTTCGCATGATCCGGCCCCGTGGCCGACAATAACTCATAAACGATATGCTGCCCCGGATGGCGCTGAATCAATTCCTGCAATATCGTCTTGTAGTCCTTGATGTTCTGTCCGTGCTCGACCTCCAAAAGCTCCTGTCGAAGCTGCCGCACGACATAATCCGACGCCGTCTGCCAGCCTTGATCGAGATAAAGCGCGCCGATGACCGCCTCAAAGGCGTCCGCAAGAATGGAAGGCCTTTCTCGCCCTCCCGTAGCCTGCTCTCCGTGACCCAAAAGCAAAAACGCACCGAGATCCACTTCCGCCGCCCGACGATGGAGCGCCGCCTCGCAAACCACCGAAGCTCTCGCTTTTGTGAGATCGCCCTCCGGCATCATCGGAAACTGACGAAATAAATAGGTGCTTGTCGCAAGCTCCAGAACCGCGTCCCCGAGGAACTCCAAGCGCTCGTTGTGAACGACCTTCCGATGCACCGATTCGTTAGCAAAGGAAGTGTGCGTCAACGCTTGATCCAGCAGGGAGATATCGCGAAACGATACGCCCAGCCGTTCCGAAAGCGTCAAAAGCTCTTTTCGCCGCGCCTCCGTCAGTGCCTCAGCCATCGACTCACTCCGCGTATTTCTTCAAAACAATGCACGAATTGTGCCCGCCGAAACCAAAATTGTTGGAAATAGCCGCACGCACCGTATGCTTCCGCGATACGTTCGGCACATAATCAAGATCAAGCCCTTCCTCAAGATCGGGCGTTTCGTAATTGATTGTCGGCGGCAGCATATCGTTCTCCACGGAAAGCGCCGTCGCAATGCACTCAACGCCGCCCGCAGCTCCCAGCATATGGCCGGTCATGGATTTGACCGAACTAATGGGCACATCCTTCGCCCGCGCGCCGAAGACCGTCTTGCAGGCTTCCGACTCTCCCTGATCGTTCATGTGCGTCGACGTGCCGTGCGCGTTGACATAATCGATATCCTCAGGTTTCAGACCTGCGTCGGCGATGGCGAGGCTCATGCACTTCGCCTGATACACGCCGTGAGGCGCAGGGCTCGTAACATGATAAGCGTCGGAATTACGCCCGTAGCCCACGATTTCCGCATAAATATGCGCGCCGCGTTTTTTCGCATGCTCCAATGTCTCCAGAATGACAATGCCCGCGCCCTCACCCATAACGAAACCGCTGCGGTCTTTGTCAAAAGGACGGGAAGCATGCGCCGGGTCGTCGTTGTGGTCGGTGCAAAGCGCCTTCATAGAGCTGAAGCCCGCCACCGGTGCGGCGGAAATCCCCGCCTCGGTACCGCCCGCAATCATCACGTCGGCTTCGCCGTACTGTAAGACGCGGAACGCCGCGCCGATACAATCCGTTCCCGTAGCGCAGGCCGTGACGATATCGCAAGACGGCCCATGCACGTCAAGGGCGATGGACGTCTGTCCCGCCGCCATATTACCAATCATCATCGGGATAAAGAACGGGCTGACAAAATGCGGCCCCTTGTCGAAAAGCTTCTTGTACTGCGAATGCAGCGTGTCGATGCCTCCGACGCCCGACCCGATATAGGTGCCGATACGATCGCGATCCTCAGACGCAAGGTCAAGCCCCGAGTCCTTCACCGCCATCTTCGATGCCGCTACGGCAAACTGCGTATAGCGATCCATGCGCTTTACTTCTTTTTTGTCGATAAATTCCTCGGGCGTGAAGTCCTTGACCTCGCCCGCAATTTGGGATGCGCACTCCGATGCGTCAAAACGCGTGATGCGGTCTATTCCGTTCTTCCCAGCGACAAGAGCCTCCCAAAAAGCCTCACGGCCGTTTCCGATCGGCGATATTACGCCGATGCCGGTCAAAACCACGCGATTCGTCAAATCTTAACACCTCACAAAATCTCTGTCTCCGTCTGGGGCAAATATTCCTCAATTGGCTACTTCTATTTCAGCCAACAACCGACGGAAAATTTCCTTCACCGGCAGAATCTCCTTAATACGGGAAATATATTCGCCCGTAAAGACGAGGCCGGTATCCACATCACCCTGCTGCGCCCGAATAAGCGCGCGAATGATGCAGAAATTGTGCTTGCATTCTTTCAGGCAATTGTCGCAGCGCGTCGGCGGAACATTGCCGTTCATGATACGCTCGGCAAAAGGATTTCTGACCGCGCGTCCCGGCAATCCCACCGGGCTGTGGATGACCACGATGTCTTCCGCCTTCGACTTCAAGTAGAATTCCTTGAGCATCGGCGCGGAATTCGCCTCAGCGCTGGAAGCAAACCGCGAACCCATCTGTACGCCGTTCGCGCCCATCTTTATCAAATCCACAACGTCCTGACCGTGAAGCGCGCCGCCCGCCGCGATGACGGGGAGCTTGACCGCCGCTCGGATATCCGGAATCAAATTCCTGACGGAAATGTCCGTCCCCAAGTGGCCGCCGGCCTCTTTACCTTCGACGACGATAGCCGTCGCCCCAAGACGTTCGGATATTTTTGCAAGCTTAACGGAAGACACGATCGGTACGATCGGCGTCCCCGATTCTTTTCCAAGACCAAACATATCGCGGGAAAACCCCGCGCCCGCCACGACGAGATCAATACCTTCGTCAATCGCCGTTTTGACGATTTCGCTGAATTTTTTCGCCGCGACCATAACATTTATACCAATGACGCCTTTCGTCAGAGAACGCGCCAAACGGATTTCATATCGAAGTTCATTATTCGACATACCGGAAGCCGCAATAAGGCCAATCCCGCCTTGGTTAGCCACCGCTGCGGCAAGCCGCGCCGTCGAGAGGCGGATTGCCATACCGCCCTGCACGATAGGAACTTTCGCTATTCTATTGCCAATCTTCAGCTCTGGAAGTTTCAAACGTAACCCCCCATTTCCCCTTCCCTCAGAAAGCCCCGTGAAACAATCACGGGGCTTTTCACAGGAAAGGATACCAGGCGTACCAGTTCCTTATTTGCCCTGGTTCTGGTCGATATAGTTCACAACATCCTGTACCGTCTTGATCTTTTCAGCAGCCTCATCCGGAATCTCAATACTAAACTCTTCCTCAAAAGCCATAATCAGCTCGACAATATCCAGTGAATCGGCACCCAAATCATCAATAAACGTGGACTCAATCGTGACATCGTCCGCCTCGACACCAAGCTGCTCGACAACAATGTCTCTGACCTTATCAAACGTCGCCATGCTGTATTCACCTCCCTCCAAGAAATGTGCTATCTATCACATAACCATGCCGCCGTCTACGTTCAGTACCTGTCCCGTAATGTAGGACGCCTGGTCCGACACGAGGAACAAGACGGCTGCAGCGATATCTTCCGGCGTACCCATGCGCCCCAGCGGAATGCCGGAAAGCGCAGCTTCTTTCGCCTTATCCGGAAGCCCCGAAGTCATATCCGTGTCAATGAATCCCGGAGCCACGGCGTTTGCCGTAATCCCCCTGCTCGCCAGCTCTTTTGCGATCGTCTTCGTAAAACCGATGACGCCCGCTTTCGCCGCCGAATAATTCGCCTGCCCCGCGTTGCCGGTAACGCCGACCACCGAAGCCATATTGACGATACGTCCGGCCCGCTGCTTCATCATCAGCTTCGCCGCCGCCTTCGTCGTCAGGAACACGCCCTTGAGGTTCGTGGACAATACCGCGTCCCAATCCTCTTCCTTCATCCGCGCCAACAGGCCGTCACGCGTGATGCCGGCGTTGTTCACAAGAATATCGATGCGTCCGAAAGCGTCCGCCGTTTTCTGCACCATATCCTGCACGGCCGCTTCATTGGCGACGTCCGCTTTGACGAGAATCGCCTCGCCGCCCGCCGCTTCAATTTCTTGCTTTACGGCATCCGCCGCAGCCTCATTTCCGGCGAAGTTCAGCGCGACCTTCGCGCCTTCAGACGCGAGTTTTAGGGCGACAGCGCGGCCTATGCCTCGCGAAGCCCCTGTCACAAGGGCACACTTTCCATCTAAAAGCATATTAGCGAACCTCCTTCCATGTGTCAAGAGTTTTTTCGAGGGAAGCCGCATCTTCCACGTTCATGTTCTTGATTTTCCGGTCAATCCGCTTGTTGAAGCCGCCGAGCGTCTTCCCCGGCCCGGCCTCAATAAAGGCCTCCGCGCCGAATTCACGCATCGCCGCGACGCAGTCCTCCCAAAGTACCGGATGCGCCGCCTGCAAGACGAGATTTTCCTTGATCTCCGCCGCTTTCGTTTCCAATTTGCCCGTATAATTCGAAGCCACGGGGAAACGCGCGTCACGGATTGTCACTTTGTCAAGCTCCGCCGCCAATTTCTTGGCCGCAGGCTCCATCAATGTCGAATGGAACGGTGCGCTGACCGGCAAGATCACGCACTTCTTTGCGCCCGCCGCCGTAAGCGCCTCCACCGCTTTCTCGACGCCCTTGGTCGCACCCGCGATAACCGTCTGTCCGGGGCAGTTCAGGTTCACAGCCTGCACCGCCGACTCGGCATTGATTTTTTCGCAGATTGCGACAATTTCCTCTCTGGAAAGTCCCATAACTGCCGCCATGGCGCCCTCGCCAACGGGAACGGCCTCCTGCATATACATCCCGCGCTTATGGACGAGACGCACCGCATCCTGAAAATCCAATACGCCCGCCGCCACCAGTGCGGAATACTCGCCAAGGCTGTGGCCTCCGGCAACATCCGGCTCGACGCCGTGTTCTTTCAAAATTTCCGCCGCGACGACGCTGACCGTCAAAATCGCGGGCTGCGTATTCGCGGTAAGACGAAGTTCCTCCTCGGGACCCTCGAAGCACATTTTCTTTATCGAATATCCTAACGCCTCGTCCGCTTCGTCGAAACGCTTTTTCGCAATATCGTAAGTATCGTAAAACTCCCTGCCCATGCCCACGGTCTGCGCGCCTTGGCCGGGAAAAACAAACGCAATCTTGCCCATTCAAACCTCCTCGTCAGCGGAAATTCTTATGCACGTTCTCGGCAGCCGCCGCGACGCCTTTTACAAGATCTTCCAAAATAACGCGAACCGGCTTGATATCGTTCATCATACCGGAAACCTGCCCGATCATCACCGAGCCCATCTCCACGTCGCCTTCCCGCGCCGCCATTCGAAGCGTGCCGAGGCCGAGCTTCTCCAGCTCTTCCGGCGAAGCGCCCGCCGCCTCTCTCTCGAGATAGATGCGCGTGAGCTTATTTTGGAGCACCCGTGCCGGATGGCCTGTCGTGCGTCCCGTAATGACCGTTGAACGGTCGCGGGCTTTCAGCACGAGATTCTTATAGTTTTCATGAGCGATGCATTCCTCTGACATGACAAAACGCGTGCCCATCTGCACTGCCTGCGCGCCTAACGCAAACGCCGCGCAAACGCCGCGGGAATCACCGATGCCGCCTGCTGCGATAACGGGAACATTTACCGCATCAACGACCTGCGGCACAAGCGCCATGGTTGTCAGTTCGCCGATATGACCGCCGCTCTCCATACCCTCCGCGATAATCGCGTCGACGCCCGTGCGTACGAGCCGCTTCGCGAGCGCCACGGAAGCCACGACCGGAATCACCTTCGTGCCGATTTCTTTCAGCGCTGGAATATATTCGCCGGGATTGCCCGCTCCCGTCGTTACGACCGGAACGCGCTCGTCCACCATCAGCTGCATGACTTCCTTGACGAAGGGGGACATCAGCATGATATTGACGCCGAAAGGCTTTTTCGTCGCCTTCTTTACTTTTTCTATCTCCTCGCGAAGCACATCCGGCGGCATATGACCCGCGCCGATGATGCCGAGGCCGCCGGCTTCCGACACCGCAGATGCAAGCTCTGCCGTGCCGAGCCAAGCCATGCCGCCTTGAAAGATTGGGTATTTCAGCCCCAACATCTTACAAATCGCATTTTCTTCAAACATTACAAATCCTCCTTCGCCCATCGCATGATACAGGACGCCCATGTAAGACCTGCGCCGAACCCGGCCAGAACGACGATATCGCCCTTTCTGAACCGGCCTTCGCCCGCAGCCTCTGCAAGCGCCATCGGTATCGAGGCGGCGGACACGTTCCCGTATTTCCCAATATTGATTATAACCTTTTCCTGCGGTAAAGCAAGACGTTTTGCCGCAGATTGGATAATTCTTATATTCGCCTGATGCGGAACGAGCCAATCGACGTCTTCCGCACGAAGTCCGGCGCGCTCCAAAGACCGCTTCATCGTCGCGCCCATCGCGCGGACCGCGAACTTGAAAACCTCTGCGCCGTTCATATAAACACAGTTCTGTTTTTGGCCCGCAACCAGCGCGCGCCCTCGGTCGCCGGACGCAATCCCCAATGCGCCTGTTCCGGTGCCGTCGCAGCCCATGTCAAACCCTAAAATGCCGAAGCCCTTTTCCACCGGCCCGTAGACAGCAGCTCCTGCACCGTCGCCAAAGAGCACGCAGGTGTTCCTGTCCTTCCAGTCCAGAAAATGGGAGAGCACCTCTACCCCGATAACCAAAACCCGGCGATAGACGCCGCTCTGGATGAATTGAGCCGCCACGGTGGAACTGTACACAAACCCCGAGCAGGCCGCCGTAAGGTCAAAAGCCGCCGCATGGGAAGCGCCCAACTTTGCCTGAATAAAGCTCGCCGTCGAAGGGCAAACCGCATCTCCCGTCAGCGTAGCGCAAATTATGAGGTCAATCTCCTCCGGCTCAGTATGCGCGTCTGCGAGCGCCCGGATCGCCGCTCGATAAGCAAGCTCCGAGGCGGGCATGTCGTCCGGCGCTATGCGTCGCTCATGAATGCCCGTGCGCTCCACAATCCATTCGTCGCTGGTATCGACCATCTTCTCTAAATCGAAATTCGTGAGAATGCGCTCCGGCACGTAAAAACCCGTGCCAAGGACGCCGGCGTCAATTGTCGTCGATGTCATTGAGCAGCATCTCCTCCTTTACGATGGTGCTTTGAATTCTTTCCAATACATTGCTGCGCGCGAAATCGTTTGCAACACGAATCGCGCTCATAATCGCCTTGGCGTTCGAAGACCCGTGGCTGATAATGACGCAGCCGTTCACGCCTAAAAGCGGCGCGCCGCCGTATTCGGTTACGTCCAGTCGTTTTTTGAGTTTTCGTAAGGCAGGCTTGACCAAAAGCGCGCCTATCTTTGCCAAAGGACCGGCGTTCGCCAGTTCGTCCTTGACGAGGCGGATAATCGTTTTCGCGAGGCCTTCTCCGAATTTCAACAACGCGTTGCCGACAAAACCGTCGCAAACGACCACGTCAAAATTCCCCTTGGGAATGTCGCGGCCTTCCGCGTTGCCCGAAAAATGGATTACCTGCTTCTCCCCGAGCGACCTCAACAACGGATAAGTCTCTCGGGCAAGCTCGTCTCCCTTCGTCTCCTCCTCGCCAATATTGAGGAGGCCGACCCTTGGCGACGCATGGCCATAAACGAGCTCGGAATAAATAGAGCCCATCAGCGCGCTTTGCAAAAGATGAATCGGCTTCGAATCAACATTGGCGCCGGAATCCAGCATCAGAGTGGCGCCTTGCGGCGTCGGAATCGGCGTCGCTATGGACGGACGTTTGATTCCCTTGATCCGCTTCAAGACCAGCTGAGCGGCAGCCACCGCCGCCCCAGTGCTGCCCGCCGAAATCACCGCGTCGCATTCGCCGTCGCGCACCAAACGGGTCGCAACCACTACCGAAGAGTCTTTTTTCTGCCTGACGGCGTCCGCCGGATGTTCGTCCATTTCAACGACTTCGCCGGCATGCCGCACAGTTATCTTTAGCTTTTCCCAATCTCTTTCAGACGAAAGTACTTTTTTTATTTTTTCCTCATCGCCGACCAACACAATCTCACAATCAAACTGTCGGGCGGCACGCAGTGCGCCGAGAACGATCTCCTTCGGAGCGTAATCGCCCCCCATGGCGTCGACTGCTATTTTCATCAGGAATCCCTCCTGTAGGCGGGACATTCCAGCAACAGAAATATCCCGTATTGCAAGGAAAACAAAGAACCGTCACCCGCAAAAACAACGCAAAAAACCGGTCGGGTCTTCATTTTCTCAACCATATCGTTTGATTATACTTGCTTTCCAATTAAAATGCAAGCAAAAAGAGAGCAGGCTCCTCTGCCCGCTCTCCTTCTTGGTTTTACTCACCCTGAGCGATAACTTCCTTGCCGTCATAGAAACCGCACTCCATGCATACATGATGAGGGAGCTTCGGCTCATGGCACTGCGGGCAAAGCACATAGCCCGGCACCGTAAGTTTCCAATTAGCGCGACGCTTGTCACGACGAGATTTCGACATTTTACGTTTCGGCGCTGCCATTTCGATACACCTCCTTAGACACAATCAGAATCATTTTTCATCAAATCTTTCAAGACTGCAAGCCTCGGATCTGTGACCTCCCGGTCGCAGCCGCAATCGCCTTGATTAAGATCCGCCCCGCATTTCGGGCAAAGCCCCTTGCAATCGGGACGGCAAAGATTTCGGATCGGAAGCGCAGCGATGACCACATCCCGCACGAGCGGCGCAAGGTCAATCCCATCATCGCCGAACTCATTCGCGTCCAAATCGTCCGCGGCACAATCCCGATGAAAATCTTCCGTGAACGGATACCGTTCCTGCGCTTCAACCTCAGCAAGACAGCGGTCGCAAATGAACGCTCTCGTCGCGTGAACCTCGCCCAAAACGCGAAACGAACCGCCCGTATTTTCGAGCGTCCCCTCCACGACAAGCGGTCCTCGGAAACGCGCGTCCGCTTCCGAGATGTCCAGCACTTCCGCCGACGTCTCGAAACGAAACCCGTCCTTGAAACCGAGAGCTTTCTCCCGGTCCCCTATCTTCAATCTCATTTCCATCCGAAACCAACCTTTGCCTATTATAGCGACAGACCTTAACCTTGTCAAGGAAACAATGAACAAGTCAATTCATGCCATTGCCGAGGGATTTTTAGTCAGTGTCCGCTTTTCTTGAAACGGCCCCCTATGATGTCGTTGACGAGATTGATGGTGACGAAGGCCGACTCATCATATTCCAGCACGATCTCTTTCACACGCTGCACCTCAAGCCGTGTGACAACGGCGCACAGCACTTTTTTCTTCTCTTTTGTGTAGCCTCCCTCGCCGTAAATGTATGTGACGCCGCGGCCCAGCTCGCCCATCAGCGCCTCACCGATTTCGTCCGGCACTCGTGTAACCACCTGGACGGAATACGATTCATCCATGCCCTTAAGTACGACGTCAATCGTTTGCGAAATGACATAGTAGGCGACAACCGAATACATCGCCTGCTCCCATTCGAACAAAAATCCCGCCGCCGTGAAAATGAAAAGGTTGATGAACATCACGACTTCGCCTACGGAAAAGACCGATTTCTTGTCCGCGATAATCGCCACGATTTCTGTGCCGTCCAGCGAGCCGCCCGCCCGCATGATCATGCCGACGCCGATGCCGTCGATGATACCGCCGAAAATCGCCGCCAAAAAAAGGTCGTCGGTAAGCTGCGGAATCGGCTTAAAATAGGCCGTCCAAACTGACAAAAAAACGATGGCAACGGACGTCGCTAATGCAAAATCCTTGCCGATTTGCTTGTAACCGAGATAAAGGAAAGGCAGATTGAACAACACGAGAAAAATACCATACTCCTGCTTCGTGATTGCGCCCGCCATGATGGAAAGGCCGACGATGCCGCCGTCGATAATCTTGTTCGGGACGAGAAAAATCTCCAGCCCGATGGACGCGATAAACGCGCCCAAAAATAGTATCAAATATTTTCTCAGAATAGTTTTCCACGAGCGCGAAGGGCGCCGAGTTGAAACCGCGATTGACGTTTCCATAAGATCCCCCTTGTTGTCACTCTCCCAGCCTACGGCGAAGCTCCGCAATGGCAGCCGCGCGCACTTTTTTCAGCGGCACGTCTTTCTCTGCCGCCAAACGGCGGCAATCTTCATACTCTGCCGAAAGAGATACGATATGTCCTTTATACGCGCTGATCTTGCAGGAAACTTCTCCATACGGCGTCTCCACCAACGCCGTCCGGCGCGCCGCTTCCAGACGTTCGCCGACAGGCACGACGCGAAGCCCGATGCTCGTCGTCTCACGGAACAGGATGTCGACGCAGGCCTCCTTTTCCTCCTCGCCGACGAGCACGGAAAGCGCTGCCGCCGGACGGTTCTTCTTCATAAAGATAGGCGTCGTCCATACGTCCAGCGCCCCCGCCTCAAGCAGCCGCTCGTAAACGTAGCCGTAATCCTGCGGGTTCATATCGTCGATATTCGTCTCCAAAATCAAAAGCCGCTGCTTTTCCCGGCCCTGATAATCGCCGATATACATGCGAAGCACGTTGGGAATGGAAAGATCCCACGTTCCCGCACCGTAAACAATCTGATCCGGCTGGAAATCCCCAGGAAGATTTTCCGCGAACTCGGCCAACGTCCGAATTACCGCCGCTCCCGTCGGCGTCGTCATTTCCTTATCATCCGCCGCATGATAAAAGGGGAAGCCAGCCAAAAGCTCCGCCGTGGCAGGCGCGGGCACCGGCATCGTTCCGTGCGCGCACTCGACAAACCCGCTTCCGGTATTCACCCGGGAAACAAACACCTTTTCCACGCCGAAATGGTCAAGGGCAATGGCCGTGCCTACGATATCGGCTATGGAATCCGTGGCGCCGACTTCATGAAAATGCACTTCGTCCGTGGGAAGGCCGTGCACCTTCCCTTCCGCCTTCGCCAACTGCTCAAAAATCGCAAGGCTCGTCTTCTTGACGCCGTCGCCAAGCGCCGAGTTTTCGATCATATCGCGAATAATCGCCATGGTGCGATGGACGTGGCCCTCGTGATGCGGACAATGACCTTGCTCGTGTTCATCATGCTCATGCGTATGTTCGCCCTCATTATGCTTGGAATCCGAGGCACGAAATTCCGCCGGCTCTCCATGAACGAGCACCTTTACATATTTTGCGCGTATTCCGTTTTTCGTTGCATCGGAAATCTCCAATGAGAACTCGTCCTTCGGAAGCACCTTTCGCAATTCTTCCGTCAGATATTTTTCCGGAAGACCCGCCTGCAAAAACGCGCCAAGCAGCATATTCCCGCTGATTCCCGCAAAACAGTCCAAATAAATCGCTTTCATGATTATTCCTCATCTCATTCTGTTGATTTTGCTTGCGAGCACGCCCGCACCGTAACCGTTGTCGATATTCATGACCGCGACGCCCGCCGCGCAGGAATTCAACATCGCAAGGAGCGCCGACAAGCCGCGAAAACTCGCTCCATAGCCGACGCTGGTCGGTACCGCGATTACGGGCTGAGCCGTCATGCCGCCCACGACGCTGGCCAACGCACCCTCCATACCTGCGACGACAATGATGACGCTCGCCCGGCGGATTTCATTCTCATGAGCGAACAGCCTGTGAATGCCAGCGACTCCGACGTCAAAGCAAGCGTCCACGATGTTCCCCATCAGTTCCGCCGTCAGCGCCGCCTCCCGCGCCACAGGAATATCGCTGGTTCCTGCCGTCAGCACCAAAATGCGGTGATTATCGTCCGGCGACTCCACATTTCGCCTCACATACAAAATACGGGCCGCCTCGTCATAACTCGCTTCCGGCGCCGATTCCCGAACGAAAGCCGCCGTCTCGGGAGAAATCCTCGTCGCCATCACGCTCTTTCCGCTCTCCGACAATAACCGCTGAAAAATGGCCCGAACTTGTTCCTTCGTCTTTCCTTCCGCGTAGATGACTTCCGGAAATCCCTGCCGCAGCTCGCGGTGGTGATCTATATGCGCGAAACCGATATCTTCGTATGGCATTCGCGCCAAGGCTTCCGTGGTCTCTTCCAGCGTCGCTTCACCCTGCCGGTAGCGTTCAAGCCAGCTTCGGATATCTTGCTTGTCCAAGGGCGCCCCCTCTTTTCCTTATTATATGACACGATTTCATAAAGCAGTGATTGTCCCCGTTATAAAAAAGCCCCTCCCGTATATGGGAAAGGCTCTTTTTATCACTCTCCTACCATCTGCGTAGGCGCCATCGGCTGCGGCGGCTGTTGAGGCTCCGGCTCGGGCATCTCCGGCTCGACCGGCATCTTTTGCAGTTCTTCCCTCGCCTGGTTCAAAACCGCGAGAGCGTTTCCCACGTTCAAAATCAGATGATCGAACACCTGATTCGCGTAATTGCTTGCATTCACGCGAAGCTGGCGCGCCTGCTGGTAGGAATTCTCAATCAATTCCTTACGCTGCGCCGCCGCCTGCTCCATAATCAGCTCCGCTTTTTCTTTCGACTCGCGAACAATCTTGCTCTCGTCCGTCATCTGATCCGCAGTTTCGCGGGCGTTTGCAAGAATCTGTTCCGCTTCCGTCCGGGCGTCGTTCAGAAGCGCGTCCTTGCTGTCCATGATCTGCTGCGCGTTCTGAATCTCCAGAGGCAGCTCCTGACGAAGATTATCGACAAGATGCACCAGCTCCATCTCGTCGATGAGGCTCCGATTCGTCAGCGGAATACGCTTTCCGTCAACAACGAGATTTTCGATTTCATCTAAGATCGTGTTTACTGACATCTTTCATCCTGCTTTCTTCAAATAATTTATTTTTGCACCGTGTCCATCTTCATCTTGCGGACAACAGCTTCCTCTACGCATTGCGGCACCAAGCCGTGAATATCGCCGCCAAACAGCGCCAACTCCCGAATACCGGAGGAACTGACAAAATAGTATTCCTGCCCCGTCAGAATAAACACCGTTTCAATATCCGGGGCGATATGCTTGAGCATCTGCGCCTGCTGAAGCTCATACTCAAAGTCCGTCACGGACCGCAGTCCGCGCACGATGACTTCGGCGCCCGCTTCCCGCATATAATCGGGGAGCAGCCCCGAAAAAGAATGAACGGAAAGATTCGGGATATGACCGGTGGATTCGCGAATCAAACGAACGCGCTCCTCCACGGTAAAAAACGGCTCCTTACGAATATTGTGAAACACGCCGACGATAATCTCGTCGAACATACGGCTGGCCCGTTCAAAAATATCGACATGCCCCATCGTCACCGGATCGAAGCTGCCGGAGCAAACCGCTCTCCTCATACATCGTCCTCCCGCGCGGCAAAAATACGCACTAACGTCGTATGCCCATAGTGTTCTTCGCGCACAAGCGAAAGGCGCGACAATGGAGGCAGGCTTTTCTCATCGCCGCCGCACTCCACGACGACCATCGCGTCCCTCGATAAAATCGGCGACGCGTCGAGCTCGATCAGCGTACGCTCCCAAAGACCTTTGGCGTAAGGTGGATCGCAAAAAACGAGGTCGAATCGCTCTCCCTCAGCGTCAAGCCGTGACAAAGACGCAAACACATCGCCGCGCATAACGCGAACCGCATCGGCAAGATGCGCATGTTCCGCATTATCCCTTAGGATGTTATCCGTCGCACGATCGACAAATACGGCGTACTCCGCGCCGCGGGAAAGCGCCTCAAGCCCGAGGGAACCCGTTCCCGCAAAGAGGTCGAGTACGCGCCGGCCGACGACACGACCGCCGAGAATACTGAACAGCGACTCCTTCACCCGGTCCGACGTCGGTCTCGTGGAAAGCCCTTTCGGCGCCTTCAGCCGAGCGCCCCGCGCCTTTCCCGTAATGATTCGCATGACGCCCCTCCAAAATATTTTTTATTGTACCATATTTTTTCCCATTCGTGAATAAAAAATCGAAAAACAAAAAATCGCCCGGCCACGCCCGTGTTTCGACGGAGCCGGGCAAAGGAAGCGCAGTGTTCATCGCTTCCTTTATTATCCCTGCACGACCTTTTCCAGCGCCGCATACTGTTCTTTCAAATGGTCCCAAATCATATCGATGACGATGGCGACGGCCTCCGGGTCGAAGTGCTCCACATCCGCGGGAATGGTAGCGTCGATCAGGATATCGCCGTCGTCATTTTCGTAATGCTTGAACTTGTAAAGGCGGTTCATTTCCGCCAGGAAGTCGCGGACCTGCGCCCGGTTGCCGTCGTTCACGGCGTCCAGCATGGCGGCGACGCGCACGACGGTGAACATCGAATCGTCGATGAATACGCCCAGCGGGACGAAAAGGTCTTTTTTCGCTTCGAGGCTCGACTGGAAGAGGACAAGATGGCCGCCGTCGTCCTCGATCTCGCGCGTCTCAAATACGTTGTCGTCCGGGAGTTTCTTCAGCATTTCCGCAAATTTTTCCGCTTTCTGGTTCATGGCAATCTCTCCTTCGTTGATTTTACTATTATTTGAAGCCTATGAAAAATTCTGAGGCAAGAAATCCTTACTTTCTTACTTCAAAATTTTATTGTTTTCTCCGACGTCATTTCACGGTGTAAACGCGGATGGCGTTGGTGTTGCCGACGGCGACCTTGATGCCGGAGGTGATGACCGTGCGGTCGCCCGCCGCGACAAAGCCCTTTTCTTTCGCCGCCTTCACCGCCATATCCGCCATCTCGTCCGCATCCTTCCATGGGGACGGCGACGCCGTCGGCTCCACGCCCCAACGCAGGTTCAGATGACGGGCGACCTCGTCCGACTCCGTGAAGGCGAAAATTTCCGCCTTCGGACGATATTTCGACACCATGCGCGTCGTATAGCCGCTGGCCGTCGGCGTAATAATGAGCTTCGCGTCCAGCTCATAGGCGAGCTGCACCGTCGCATGGGCGATGGCTTCCGTCGTCTTGTGCCGCTCCACGCCAGCGCCCTCGATAATCTCACGGTACGAAAGCGCGCGCTCCGTGCGCTCGGCAATCCGTGCCATGGTCTGCACCGCTTCCGCCGGGTAGTCGCCGCTGGCCGTCTCGCCGCTCAGCATGATCGCGTCCGTCCCGTCGAGAATCGCGTTAGCCACGTCGCTGGCCTCCGCCCGCGTCGGACGCGGGTTCGACGTCATCGACTCCAGCATCTGCGTCGCCACGATGACCGGCTTTCCGGCGCGGTTGCACTTCGCGATGATTTCCTTCTGGATCAGCGGCACGTCCTCCGCCGGGATTTCCACGCCGAGGTCGCCGCGGGCGACCATCACGCCGTCCGACTCCGCGAGAATCGCGTCGAAATTCTTCACGCCCTCCAGATTCTCAATCTTCGAGAGAATCTCCATGTGCCCGCCGTGCTTCGCAATCAGCGCCCGGATTGCGCGCACGTCTTCCGCTCGTTGGATAAAGGACGCCGCTACGAAGTCCATGCCCTGCTCTACGCCGAAGATGATATCCTTCTCGTCCTGCTCCGAGATCGGCGGCAGGCCCAGCGCCACGCCCGGAGCCGCGACGCGCTTCCGCGTGGACATCGGCCCGTCGTTTTGGATTGTCGTCACGATATCCGTTCCTTCAATTTTCTCCACTTTCAGCGCGACGAGACCGTCGGACAACAACAGCGTATCGCCGGGCTTGACCTCAGTATAGAGTTTCTTATGATTTACCGAAACGCGCGTCGCGTCCCCCGGCGCGTCGTCCGCAGTCAGCACAAAACGGCTGCCCTTTTTCAGCTCGACCTTTCCCTCCGCAAACTCGCCGAGGCGCATTTCCGGCCCCTTCGTATCGAGCAGCAGGGAGATTACCGCGCCGGCCTTCCTCGCCGCCGCGCGCACGGCCTCAATCCGGCCGCGCTGCTCCTCATGCGTGCCGTGAGAAAAATTGAACCGGGCGCAGTTCATGCCGCCCGCAATCAACGCGTCCAGTACGCCATTCTTATCCGTAGCCGGCCCCATCGTGCAGATAATCTTCGTTTTTTTCCGCATTCCGTTTTGCCTCCTTCTCGGGTCAAAACCCGTCTTATATTTTACCTCATCTTTCGTCCGCTGAAAAGCGGTACCGAACGCCTGAAAATATGCCGCGAAAAACGTTGTTAATTTTCTTGTTCCCTCTTTCCATTCCAATATGTTTGGATTATAATATAGGAAAGAATGTGACAAGGGATTTTTGAGAAAGGAGTCTTATCTATGGCAACTGTCAGCGCAACTGCAAGGAACACCGGGCTGATGTATCAGTTTGCCGCGAAGTCGATGAACGGCAGCGCGTCGAACAATGCGATGCAGGGATTGATCGGCGGGCTTTCCTCTTCGAAAGAGAATACCGCGTGGTCGAGCATTTCCAGCGCGGCAAGCACCGGGCTTTCTTACGCGACCGCCGTCGCCTCGAACCGCAATTCGCTTTCCAGCGTGCTGTCCGACTATGACGCGGCGAAAAAACAGTTTACGAAGGAATACGACGCCGCCATGGGCGACCTCGGCAAGGCGGCGAACGCTCTCAAGAACACGAATTTCCGCGTCGCCCCGGAAGGAACCTCCGACGAGGACGCGGAGAAGAACACGCAGGCCGCCGTCGGCGCGGTGCAGGATTTCGCCAAGGCGTACAACGAAACCATTTCCTTCCTGAAGGACAACAAGGACGTCTCGAAGCGCGTGGCCGCTCTCGGCAATTCCTTCAACGACGCTTCCTATTTCGCGAAGTCGCTTTCAACCGCCGGCGTCTCGGTCAAGTCCAACGGCGAGCTTTCCGTGGATACGGAACGGCTCACGAAGGCTTTGAAGGAGAATCCTTCCTCGGTGGAAGCGGTGCTCGGCAAGGGCGGCTTTGCCGACCGCACGGCGGGCAAAGCGGAAAACGCCCAGCGGCAGAGCGACAAAATGTTCCCGTCGGTGTCGTCGATGCTCGGTTCCTCCGTTTCCGAGGCGAAGCGCATGTACTCGGCGAACACGATCAACCGTTCCATGGCTTATGAAAATGTCGGCACGATGCTGAATATGTATTTCTGAAAACTAAATTACGGCAAACGAAAAGCCTTGACGCTTCCATATCCAAAGCGTCAAGGCTTTTTTGTTCCCGTCTATACGATTATCCGACGGAAACCACCTTGTAGTCCTCCGCCTCGACCGCCTGCTTCAGCGTGTCGTCGGCGACGTCGGCGCTCAGCGTGACGACCGCCGTGCCCGTCTCGTGACTGACCTTCGCCTCCGCTACGCCCGGCAGCGCCTCCAAAGTTTTCTTCACGCGCGCCTCGCAATGCCCGCAGGTCATGCCCTCGATTTTCATTTTCTTTTCCATCGTCTGCACCTCTTTCGTTTTTTCTTCTTTGATTATACCACTTTCATTATCGCCGTACAGCCGGAAAAAATTCAGCCGCAGGGCGTTGGTGACGACGCAGAAGCTCGACAGGCTCATGGCCGCCGCACCGAACATGGGCGTCAGTTTCCAGCCCGTCAGCGGGATGAATACGCCCGCCGCCAGCGGGATGCCGACGAGATTGTAAACGAACGCCCAAAAAAGATTTTCCTTGATATTTCTGAGCGTCGCCCGCGACAGACGAACCGCCGCCACGGCGTCCGCCAAGCGGCTCTTCATCAGCACCACGTCCGCTGCGTCCACGGCTACGTCCGCTCCCGCGCCGATGGCGACGCCCACGTCGGCCCGCGTCAAAGCGGGCGCGTCGTTGATCCCGTCGCCGACCATCGCGGTCTTGCCTTTCGCCTGCAAATCCCGGACTACGTTTTCCTTGCCGTCGGGCAGCACGCCCGCCACGATCTCGTCGACGCCCGCTTCGCGCCCGACCGCCTCCGCCGTGCGCTGATTGTCGCCGGTCAGCATCACGGTCCTGACGCCCATGCCGCGCAGGTCTTCGACGGCGCGGCGGCTGTCTTCCTTTATGACGTCGGCGACGGCGATGAAGCCAAGTATTTTTTCTTCCGTCGCGAAGAACAGCGGCGTCTTGCCTTCCCCCGCCAGCGCGTCGGCTCGTTCGGAAAGCGCTTCGGGAAGCACCGCTTTTTCCTCGATGAAAGCCCGGCTGCCGCCGAAAACGCTTTTCCCGTTCAATGTCGCCGCAAGCCCGCGTCCCGGAATCGCCTCAAAGCTTTCCGTCGCTTCTGGCAAAAGCCCACCCTTCTCCGCATGGCGCAAGACTGCCCGCGAAAGCGGATGCTCGCTTTTCGCCTCCAGCGCCAACGCGACGCGCAGCAGCTCGTTCTCTTGAACGTCCGCCGCCGGATATATCCCCGTGACCTCCGGCTCGCCCCGCGTGATCGTCCCCGTCTTGTCGAGGGCGACGATTTCCGTCCGTCCGAGCATTTCCAGCGCCGCCGCCGTCTTGAACAGGATGCCGTTCTTCGCGCCTACGCCGCTGCCCGCCATGATGGCGACTGGCGTCGCGAGTCCCAATGCGCAGGGGCAACTGATGACCAGCACCGAAACGCCCCGCGCAACGGCGAAGCCCATGTCCGCGCCCAGCGCAAGCCATACGAGCGCCGTCGCCACAGCGATCGCGATGACGATCGGCACGAACACGCCCGACACACGGTCGGCCAGCTTCGCAATCGGCGCCTTCGTCGCCGCCGCATCCTCGACGAGCCGGATAATCTGCGCCAGCGTCGTGTCCTCGCCCACGCGCGTCGCCCGACATTTGAGGAAGCCCGACTGATTCATCGTCGCCGACGAAACGCGATCCCCCTCCGCCTTGTCTACCGGCAAACTCTCCCCGGTCAGCGCCGCCTCGTTCACCGCACCCGCGCCTTCGAGCACGACGCCGTCCACAGGGATCTGCTCGCCGGGCCGCACGACAAAAATCTCACCGAGCATAATCTCCGAAGCGGGAATCATCGTCTCTGCACCGTCCCGGATTACCGTAGCCGTGCGCGGAGCCAATTTCATCAGCCCCTTCAGCGCATCCGTGGTCTTTCCCTTCGAGCGGGCTTCGAGCATTTTGCCGACGGTAATCAACGCGAGAATCATCGCCGCCGATTCAAAATAAAAGTCCTCATGATACGCCATCATCGCGTCCATGTCGCCCGAAACGCCGGTCATGGCCAGCAGCGCGACGATGCTGTACGCAAACGACGCGAAGGAGCCGAGGGCGACCAGCGTGTCCATGTTGGGCGCGCCGCCCAGCAGGCTTTTCGTTCCGCTGATAAAAAACGCCTGATTGATCACCATCACGACGCCCGCAAGAAGCATCTGCAAAATGCCCTGGGCGAGCATATTGCCGTCGAGAAATGCCGGAAGCGGCCAGCCGAGCATCATATGACCCATGGACAAATACATCAATACAGCGAGGAATCCCAGCGACGCAACAAGCCGGCGGCGCAGCGCGGGCGTCTCTTTATCCTCCAAGAGCGCCTCGTCCGACGACATATCGGCGGACGCGTCTTTTTTAGCTTCATTCTTGACCGATGCGCCGTAACCCGCCCCCTCGACGGCTGCAATCACCGCCGCCGGATCGGCGCTTCCCTCGACGCCCATCGAATTCGTCAACAGGCTCACCGCACAGTCGTCCACGCCCTCGACTTTTTTCACTGCCTTTTCCACCCGCGCGACACAGGCCGCGCAGCTCATGCCCGTAACGACGTACTGCTTCATTGATTCACCTCCGTTTCGTTACATTAGCAACATTATATCAT
>JAEERZ010000204.1 GCA_016286075.1 Selenomonadaceae bacterium | reverse complement strand
CCCATGAGATGGCGGGGGCTTTCCACAGTTTTTACAGCCGCTGCCGGATTATGGGGGTCGAGCCGAAGCTTGCGGGAGCGCGTCTCGCGTTGGCAGGAAAGACGGCGCAGGTGATTCGCCATGCGCTTTCCATATTGGGCGTCAGCGCGCCCGAAAAAATGTAATAAAACTAAGGAGGATTTTGCGGAATCATGAATTATGCAAAGAGCACGGAGACGGACATCGCTTACTACATTCTTTCCAAGAAGGGGGAGCCGATCTATTACAAGGATCTTGTCACAGACGTCATCAAGAAGAAGGCGAAACCGGTGCAGTCCCTTTCCCGCGCCATCGCGGAGGTCTATACGCAGATCAATATGGACAGCCGTTTCCATCACGTGGGGGGAAGCATGTGGGGGCTGACGGAGTGGAATCCGCCCGAGACGAAGAAGAGCAGTTCTTCCTCCGGCAGCACGACGTCGACGTCTGCCGCGAAATCGTCCCGCCGCCGCGAGAAACTCCTGGAGAGCATCCAGGAAGGCTGAACGGTACTTATTTAGGAGGTCAATATGGCAAAGTATATTTTCGTTACGGGCGGCGTCGTTTCCTCGCTGGGAAAGGGCATCACGGCGGCGTCTCTGGGGCGGCTGCTGAAGAACCGGGGCGTCAAGGTCACGATCCAAAAGTTTGACCCGTATATCAATATCGACCCCGGCACCATGAGCCCCTATCAGCACGGCGAAGTCTTCGTGACAGACGACGGCGCGGAGACCGACCTCGACCTCGGGCACTATGAGCGCTTTATCGACATCAGCCTGACGAAAATGTCGAATATCACCGCCGGCAAGGTTTACTGGTCGGTACTGAACAAGGAGCGCAAAGGCGATTATCTCGGCTCGACGGTGCAGGTCATCCCGCATATCACGAACGAGATCAAGCAGCGCGTTTACGACGTGGCGAAAGCGGACGAGGCGGACGTGGTCATCACCGAGATCGGCGGCACCGTCGGCGATATCGAGAGCCTGCCCTTTATCGAGGCTATCCGTCAGGTGAAAAAGGAAGTCGGCAAGAACGACGTCCTCTATATCCATGTGACGCTGGTGCCGTACATTTCCGCCGCCGGCGAGCTGAAGACGAAGCCGACGCAGCACAGCGTCAAGGAGCTTCGCGGCATCGGCATCCAGCCGGATATCCTCGTCTGCCGCACGGAAAAGCCGCTGTCGAAGGATATGAAGGAAAAGCTGGCGCTGTTCTGCGACGTGGACGTGAACGCGGTCATCGAGAACCGCACGGCCTCCACGATTTACGAAGTGCCGCTGATGATGCAGAAAGAGGGCCTCGACCGTATCGTCCTTGAAAAGCTGAATATGGACGTTTCCCCGGCGAACATGGAAGAATGGGAAAAGATGGTCTACAAGATTCAGCACCCGACGAAGAAGGTCAAGGTCGCCGTGGTCGGCAAGTACGTCGCGCTGCCTGACGCCTATATGTCCGTTACCGAGGCGCTGCATCACGCGGGTATCGCCAACGACGCGGAGGTCCGCATCCAGTGGGTCAATTCCGAGGAACTGGAAAAAGAGGACGCCGCGCTGGACGAGATTTTCGACGGCTGCAAGGGGATTCTCGTTCCCGGCGGCTTTGGCGATCGGGGCGTGGAGGGCAAGATCAGCGCCATCCGCTACGCGCGGGAAAACAAGATTCCGTTCCTCGGCCTCTGCCTCGGTATGCAGTGCGCGGTCATCGAGTTCGCGCGGAACGTCTGCGGCCATGACGACGCCCACAGCACCGAGTTCAACGCCGAGACGAAAAATCCGGTAATCGCGCTGATGGACTCCCAGCAGGGCATCGTGGAGAAGGGCGGCACCATGCGCCTCGGCGCGTATCCCTGCAAGCTCCGCGCGGGTACGAATACGATGGCGGCTTACGGCGAGGAAGAAGTGCAGGAGCGTCATCGCCACCGTTTTGAATTCAACAACGCCTATCGCGACGAACTGACAAAGGCGGGACTCGTCATCGCGGGCACGCTGCCCGACGACAGCCTCGTCGAGGTCGTGGAGGTCAAGGATCATCCGTGGTTTGTCGGCTCCCAGTTCCATCCCGAACTGAAATCCCGTCCGAACAAACCGCACCCGCTGTTCCGTGACTTTATCAAAGCGGCGCTGGCCGTGCAGTAACACGATAAGCAACCGCAGACTTCGGCGAAACTTCGTCGGGCCTGCGGTTTTTTCGTGGAAAAAGGAGATTCGAGGGATTTCACGCCGGAAAATACGCTTTTCGCGCCCAACCATTAAGTTTTGCATGGAAATGACGATATATAGGCAAAGGACGAAAATGAAAACGAAAGCATGGAAGCCGGAAGGGGATTTTGTTTATGGAGATGGATTCCGTGCGTTCTTTGGCATTGTGGGAAACGACAACAGTGAAAAACAGCGGCACAGTGCAAACGTGCCCGTCAGGCGGCGTGGCTTTTGCAGATGTTTTGCAAACGGCGTCACAGCCGGAGGAAAGCTTCGCGGATATGTGGAAAGCTGCGTACAGAAAATACTTTCCACAGGGAGAGGGCCAGTGGTTTTATCATGTAATGGATGCGTCCGGTCTTTCCGACGCAGAGTGGCAGCACAACGATTTTCCTTTTGACAGGCTGATGCAGGAGGAGCCGGATGCAAGCGTTCTTTCCTGGCGTCCATCGCGGGCAAATCCATCGCAGCTCGATGCGCAGGTACAGGCGAAAACGCAGGCGACGCTTGGAAAGCATGCGATTTTCGTGCCGCCAGAACTGGACGAGAAGATGAAGAACGATTCGGCGCTTGCCCGTAAAGTAGCGAGTGCTGTCGAACGCGTTTATTCGTTTCACCGTCCGCAGCCGTTCCTTCCGATGCCGGGGACAAAATTCTACGGCACGAAAACGTATGGTTCGGTGATTGTCCTGAACGCCGAAGGCGAGGTTGAGCACGCCTGCGTGACGAGTGGCGGCGGGATGATCGGACCGGATGAGCATACACTGCGCCAGATTGAACGGGAACAGGCGAAAAAACGGGAAAGGCGTGAGGCGGCGCACAGGATAGCGGTCGAGGCGGCGGAAAAGCATTGGCGGCTTGCGGCAATTTACGATACTCAATATTTGAAGGCCGAGGTTGTATAGACAGCTTCTATCTTTTTGATCCCCATGCTGATTTGTATCGTGCATGGGGATTTTCGAATGGAAAAGTAAGCGTAGTTGTGGTACACTAAAAGAGTTAAAATCCAATGTTCACGATGAGGTGAGGAAATGGCGATCCATGTTATCCGCGAGGCGCGGCGTTGCCAGCAGTGCGACGAACCGACCTGCCGCGAGAACGGCTGCCCGTTGAAGACAAACATTCCGGAGATGATCAAGCTTTTTCTCGAAGGGAATCTGAACGAGGCGGGAGCGCTTCTTTTCGACAACAACCCGATGAGCGTCTTTTGCTCGCTGGTCTGCGACCATGAAGGACAGTGCGAGGGCAACTGCGTGCTGGGGAAAGAGACAGGCAGCTCGGTACAGATTTCGAGCATCGAGCATTACGTTTCCGACGCTTATCTCGATCGTCTCGTGGTGACGCGGGAATCGGACAAGGGGCAGAAGGTCGCCGTCATCGGCAGCGGTCCCGCAGGATTGACCGTGGCGGTGTGTCTTGCGCGGCAGGGTTACAACGTCACCGTCTTTGAACGGAAGGACAAGATCGGCGGCATGCTTCGCTACGGCATCCCCGAGTTCCGCTTGCCGAAAAAAATCCTGGATCGCTATGAGAAAAAACTCCGGGCGCTGGGCGTGCATATCCGGCCGAATACCACCATCGGCGGTGCGCTCCGCATCGACGACCTGTTCGACGACGGTTTCGACGCGGTGTTCATCGGCGTCGGCACATGGCGGGCGCGCAGGCTCGGCGTCAAGGGAGAAAGCCTCGGCAACGTCCATTACGCCGTCGATTATCTGCAAAATCCCGACGCTTACGAGCTGGGCGATACCGTGGCGATCATCGGCGCGGGCAATTCCGCGATGGACGTGGCCCGTACGGTCATCCGGCACGGCAGCCGTTACGTCACCATTTATTCCCGTGACAACAAAGTGACCGCCAGCAAACGGGAAGTGGAGTACACGCTGGCCGACGGCGTGGAAATCGCTTACGGCGTGGAAACCCTCGCCATCACCGACGAGGGGCCGCTTTTCGTGCATCGTACCTATAATGACGCGGGAGAGATCGTTTCCCGCAGCGAACCGGCCATCTCGGCGGCGGACAGCACGATCATCGCGGTCAGTCAGCGGGCGAAGGAC
>JAEERZ010000203.1 GCA_016286075.1 Selenomonadaceae bacterium | reverse complement strand
ATTATGCGCAGGAAGGCGCGATGTTGGCGCGTTCCCGCAATGCGCTGTATGAGACGCTGCGCGATATGGTCGTGGCGGAGGAGGACGGGCGCGTCGTTGGCGTCGGCGGGCTGCATTTCATTTGGGATAAGCTGGCCGAGGTGCGGACGATGGCGGTGGCCGCGGGCTATACGCGCCAAGGCGTCGGCGCGGAAATCGTGCGGCGGCTTATAGATGAGGCCCGGCAGTATGGCGTGACATGCGTGTTCACGTTGACGTATCAGGTGGATTTTTTCGCCGCCATGGGATTCCATAAGGTGGCGAAGGAGGAGCTTCCGCCGAAGGTCTGGAAGGACTGCATCGACTGCCCGAAGTTCCCGAACTGCGACGAGGTAGCGATGATTCTTGATTTGTGATATTTCTTGACATTTTTTTTCGCGGGTGCTATATTCTTTTGCATAAAGCGAAATGCGATGCGCGGGAGGAGTAACGGGCGGAGCCTTTCAGAGAGCCGCGGGGCGGTGCGACGCGGCAGACGAGGCTCGTGAAATACACCCGCAAGCAGCAGGCTGAAACTAAGTAGGCCGCGCCGGATTGCCTCCGTTATCATGGGCTAAGGCATAGATTATTTTGTGCCCGAAAAGAGAGGCTTGTCTTTGGCAAGCAGGGTGGTACCACGGGTTTTACGGCTCGTCCCTGTAGAGGGACGAGCTTTTATGTTTGATTGGGTAGTTTTATTTTAAGGGAGGAATTTCAAATGATTATCGTAATGAAGCCGAGCGCAACCGAGGAAAACATTTCCCGGGTCAAGGAAAAGATCGAGAGCGCGGGGCTGTCCTGCCATCTTTCGGTGGGCGAGAACCGTACCATCGTCGGCGTCATCGGAGACAAGAAAATCATCAGCGGCATCGAGGAAAACATGAGCGTCTTGGACGGCGTGGAAAAGGCCGTCCGCATCACGGAGAAATATAAGCTCGTCAGCCGCGAATTCCACCCGGAGCCGACGGTCATCGACGTGCGCGGCTTCAAGATCGGCGGCGAGGAGCTCGCGATCATGGCGGGTCCCTGCGCGGTGGAGAGCATGGATCAGCTTCGCGAGGCGGCCGCCGAGGTCAAAAAGGGCGGCGCCCAGTTCCTGCGCGGCGGCGCGTTCAAGCCCCGCACGTCACCCTATGATTTCCAAGGACTTGCCGAGGAGGGGCTGAAAATGCTCCGTTCGGTGGGCGACGAGTTCGACCTTCGCGTCGTGACGGAGATCGTCGATTTGAACGACGTGGAGCTCGTTTCAAAATACGCCGACGTGCTGCAAATCGGCGCGCGCAATATGCAGAACTTCCGCCTCTTGCAGGCGGTCGGGCATGGGACGAAGCCGGTGCTTTTGAAGCGCGGTCTTTCGGCGACCATCTCGGAGTGGCTGAACGCCGCCGAGTACGTCATGAGCGCGGGCAACGAAAACGTCATGCTCTGCGAGCGCGGCATTCGCACTTATGAGACCTTTACGCGGAACACCCTCGACCTTTCGGCGGTGGCTGCGGTCAAGGAGCTTTCCCATCTGCCGATTATCGTCGATCCGAGCCACGGCACGGGCCGCTGGCAGATGGTGCAGCCGATGGCGCGGGCGGCGGTGGCTGCGGGTGCGGACGGGCTCATCATCGAGGTTCATCCGCACCCGGAGGTCGCGCTGTCCGACGGCGACCAGTCGCTGACGCCGAAGAATTTCCGCGCCACGATGGACGAAGTGCGGAAGATTGCCGCCATCATGGGGAGAAAATAAATGGCAAAGCTCAATCTCGCCATCATCGGCGTCGGGCTCATCGGCGGTTCCTTCGGCCTTGCGCTGAAAAGCCGCCTCGGGAACGAGGTGCATATCACGGGGCTCTGCCGCACGCAGGCGTCCATGGACGCGGCGGTGGCGCGGGGCGCGGTGGATGAGGCCTCGGCGGATATCGAGAAAGTCGTGAAGGACGCCGACGTGATTTACCTCAGCACGCCGGTGCTCCAAATCGTGCCAATGGTGAAAAAGATTCTGCCCTACGTCAAGGAAGGCGCTGTTCTGACCGACGCGGGCAGCACGAAGTCGTACCTTTGGGAGACGATCCGGCCGCTTTTGCCGCCGCACGTCTATTACGTCTCCGGCCACCCGATGACGGGCAAGGAGAAAAGCGGCGTCGAGGCGGCGGACAAGGATCTCTTCCTGCATAAATGCTATGTCATCTTGGAGGAAACCACCGCGCCGAAGGACGTCTATGACAAAGTCGTCGACCTGATTCGTCTGACCGGTGCGAATTTGACGACGCTCTCCACGGCGAAGCACGACCGCTGCGCGTCGCTGATCAGCCATGTGCCGCATATCACGGCCGCCGCGCTGGTCACGCTGCTGGCGGAAAACCCGGAGGACGACGAGGACAGTCTGAAACTGGCCGGCGGCGGCTTCAAGGATACCACGCGCATCGCTTCCTCCAACGCGGACATGTGGGCGGACATTTGCATGACGAACGGCGCGGCCATCGAGGCGCACCTCGCGCAGATGCAAGCGATATTGGGCAGGGTCGCCGACGCCGTCCGGCGGAAAGACCGCGACGCCGTGCACGACTATTTCGCCGCCGCGAAGAAGAGGCGCGACAATATCCTGCACGAGACGGAGAAGATGTTCGAGATTTGATTGACAAGCGGGGCGGGGGAGTGTATAATACGACTTGCGCTGTGAATGAGGTTCTTGTTTCGGCGTGGTCACGGCCCGGTAGTTCAGTTGGTTAGAATGCCGCCCTGTCACGGCGGAGATCATGGGTTCAAGTCCCATTCGGGTCGCCATTTTTGAGAATAGAATATTGCTTATTTTATATAGAGCGCAGGATAAATTTTCATACGCGAGGCGGAAGAGGGAAGCGTAGTAGTGTTATGCTGACCGACGACAACAAAGCGTAAGGAAATTTAGACGAGCTATATAGGGCGACATAGCCAAGTGGTAAGGCCGAGGACTGCAAATCCTTTATCCCCAGTTCGACTCTGGGTGTCGCCTCCAGAGAATATACCCCGGAGAAGGTCTCCGGGGTTTGTTTTTTTGCACCGACAGGGTCGGGAAAGCCCGTCAAATATGTAGCGAGCCCCTTTGATTTCAGAAAATTAGAAATTGACAATCAGCGTAAAATACGGTATGCTGATTCGTAGGACGGGGAGCGATTCACGTCCTGAGAATTTTTTATATTGCAAATGAAGGGAAGGGGTATTTTTATGAATCTGAACGAAGAAGCGCTCCAAATCCATAAGGAACACAACGGAAAGCTCGCGACGGTGCCGAAGGCGAAATTGGAGGACGCTCACGATTTGAGCGTGCTTTATACGCCGGGCGTCGCGGAACCCTGCCGCAAAATTCGCGAGGACAAGGACCTTTCCTTTGATTATACCTGCCGGGGGAATATGGTGGCGGTAGTGTCGGACGGCACCCGCGTACTGGGACTCGGCAATATCGGCCCGGAGGCCGGCATGCCGGTCATGGAAGGAAAGGCCGTGCTTTACAAGGTATTTGCGGATATCGATTCCGTACCTATCTGCCTTGATACGATGGACAAGGACAAATTCGTCGAGGCCGTGCGCTATCTGCAGCCGAGCTTCGCGGGCATCAACCTGGAGGATATCGAATCTCCGAAGTGCTTTGACGTGGAAGACGAGCTGATTGAGAAGATGGATATCCCCGTGTTCCATGACGACCAGCATGGCACGGCGATCGCCTGCGCGGCGGCGCTGATTAACGCGCTGCGCTTCGTCAATAAAGATTTGCGGACGGCCCGTATCGTCATCAACGGCGTCGGCGCGGCAGGATCGGCTATCGTTCGCCTGCTGCTCTCCCTGGGCGCGGAAAACGTCGTTATGGTAGACGCCATGGGCATCATGTACGACGGCATGGAGACACACATGCTGAACCGCATCCAGATCGACCTTTTGAAGCGTACGAACAAGGATCAGCTTCGCGGCAATCTTCTCGACGCTGCGAAGGGCGCGGACGTGCTGCTGGGCGTGTCGCGGCCGGGGCTTTTCATTCCTGAGATCATCCAGAGCATGGCTCCCGACAATATCGTTTTCGCCATGGCGAATCCGATTCCCGAGACCAGCTACGACGCTGCGAAGGAAGCGGGCGCGAGAGTCGTTGGCACGGGCCGTTCCGATTCCCCGAACCAGGTCAACAATGTGCTTGTATTCCCGGGCCTCTTCCGCGGCGCCATCGACGTGCGTGCGCGCAAGATCAACGAAGCCATGAAACGCGCGGCGGTCCATGCAATCGGCGAGCTGATTCCCGACGG
>JAEERZ010000202.1 GCA_016286075.1 Selenomonadaceae bacterium | reverse complement strand
CTCGAAAACGAAATCTGCTACCGCTGCCTCGGCACGGGCGGAGCGGCCAAGTCGAACTGCCCTCGCCGCGCCAACGGCCGCTGCCACTGACTTGAAGCCGGGCGTCGCAATCGTGAGCTGCAACGATGGACTCCGCCCCGTCATCATGAAGCTCGAAGCGACCGACGAGGAATCGAAGATCGACTACCATCCAATCGAACGGTAATTAATCGTTGCTATAACATGGCCTTCAGTGTCAATCCTACGCCAATGACGAGGAAAACGACGCCGGTTACAAGGCGGAGCCATTTTTCAAGTGCGGTAATGCGTCCGAATAGCGCGCCAACTTTCCGCATGCCGGCTGCGATCAGCACTGCGGTCGCCACCACGGGGAGAGCAGATGCGATGCCGAAGATCGAGGGGAGCAACAATGAAGAACCGTGGTCGATGGCAAGCGGCATGAGCGAACCGAAGTAAAGAGCGGCGGATGTCGGGCAGAACGCCAGTGCAAAACACGCGCCAAGTAGAAACGCTCCGGCGAAACCACTGTTCGCTAAGCGCTTCTGTACGGCGGAGAAACGACCTGTACCAAAAGACGGCAAAGGAATCAGTCCCAACAGCACCGTTGCGACGATGACGAGAATCGGCCCCATTGCGCGGTTCATGTGCTTCTGGAGGACGTGTGAGAGTTCCGGTGCGGCGGCGATGCCGCTGACGAGCGCAACGGCAATCAGCACATAGACGGCGGCGCGCCCGGTGGCGTAAAGCAGTCCGCCAAGAAGCGTCCGTACGGGCGAAAGACCACGCGAGACGAATCCGACGGCGGCGATGTTCGTGGCGAGCGGACAGGGGCTGATGGCGCAGAGGACGCCGAGGTAGGCGGCAACGGCTGCCGCGGAGAGGATAGTCATCTCGATACCCCCATTGCAAGCATGGCGGCAGTGTTCTCCTGCACGTATCTCCTGAATGCGTCTTCGTCATGGACGAGCTGCCATGTCTTGTCGAGGCGCTGGTAGTCTTTGCCTTTTGCGATGACGATTGTGCGCGCCGTCAGCTGAAAGTCGCGGATGAAATGTTCGTTCGCAGGATCGTCGACGTTGATGGACTCGACGCGTAGCCGTCCGGCATTCAACTCTTCCGTGAACCGTTCCTCGACGGCGGAACGAGCAATTTCTTCGATCTTGTTGCAGGTCATGCAGCGTTGGGTTCCGTGGAAGTAGTACACGACTGTCGCGTTGGTACGCGATTGCGGGACGGTTTCCAGAATGGATTGCTTTTCGGTGTTTCCGCGCAGAAAAGGCCAGGCCAATCCAACGAGCGCAAATGCGACAAGTGATACGCCCGCAATCTGCCGTAGGGCGGAGGTTCTGCGCCTTGGCGTCGAAGTGGTTTTTTGAGCGGCTTCAGGATTGATGATCTGACATACTTCCCTCGGCGAAAGAACGCGACCGGACGCGACGATCTCGCCGTCGATTTCAAGGGCGGGCGTCGAGAGTATTCCGCGCGCCACGATTGCGTCGATGTCCGTCACTTTTTCGACTTCCGGCGCGATGCCTTCTTCCGCGAGCGCGGCGGCGACGTTGGCGGCGAGCGTCTTGCACTTCGGGCATCCCGTGCCGTAGATTTTGATGTTCATTTGGTTTGTTCCTTTCATCTGTGTTTTCCATGATTGAGGATATTGACGAGGATGAGCATGACGGGGACTTCTACAAGAACGCCCACGACGGTCGCAAGCGCGACGGGCGAGGACGTGCCGAAGAGAGAGACGGCGACCGCCACGGACAATTCGAAGAAATTGGACGCCCCGATCATCGCGGCGGGAGCCATGATTTCCCTCGGTAGCGCGAGTCGGCGGCAGATCGCCCACGACAGGAAGAAGACGAGAAACGTCTGCACCACGAGCGGCACGGCAATCAGGGCGATGTGAAGCGGGCTGTCGAGGATGACGCATCCCTGGAACGTAAAGACGAGAATGAGCGTCGCAAGGAGCCCACCCATCGTCAGCGGAGAGAACTTCGGTAGAAATCGTTCGCGGAAAAACGTTTCGCCGTACCGCCGCACGACCGTGCGGCGCACGACCACGCCGAGGGAAAGCGGCACAACGACGAACAGACCCACGGAGGAGAGAAGCGTTCCCCACGGCACGGCGACACCGCCCACGCCCAGCAGTAACTTGACGATCGGTGCAAAGGCGAAAATGATGATGAGGTCGTTCGTCGCCACTTGCACGACGGTGTAGGCGGCGTCGCCTTTCGTCAGCTGCGACCACACGAACACCATCGCCGTGCAGGGTGCCGCGCCCAAGAGGACCGCGCCCGCAAGGTAGTCGCCTGCAAGGTTGGCGGGAATCCATGGGCGGAACGCAACGTGGAAGAAGAACCACGCGACCGCGAACATCGTAAACGGTTTGACGATCCAGTTCACGCCCCACGTCACAAAGAGGCCGCGCGGTTCGCGCCCGACGTTTCGGATGCTGGCGAAATCGACCTTGAGCATCATCGGAAAGATCATCAGCCAAATCAAGAAGGCCACAGGCAGCGAGATGTGCGCCACTTCAAGTCGGCCCAGCACGGCTGGAATGTCGGGAAGACATTTCCCGACAAGGGTGCCCACCGCCATGCACAGGACAACCCAGATGGAGAGGTGTCGGTCGAAGAAGGAAAGCTTCGTTTGCTCTTTCATGGTTTGTTCCTTTCTTTTTCAGTAAAAGAGGTTGAGTGTCCATCCGCAGAGGACGAAATACGCGAACAGGTAGGCGGCGAATAGCGCGAGGAGCTTTCCAGTCATTACTTTTTTGAGCATGATGAACTCAGGGACGGATGCCGCTGCCGTGGAAAGCATGAACGCGAATGCCGTGCCGACGGGCAGTCCCTTGTTGATGAGTTCCCCCGTGATGGGGATGACAGATGTCACGTTTGCGTATGTAGGTATGCCGATCACGACGGCGAGGGGAACCGTCCACCACTGCCCTCCGCCAAGGTGTGACGCAATGAAGCCGTCCGGCACGAAGCCGTGCAACCCCGCCCCCAGTGCGATTCCGACAAGTACCCAAAGCCATATTCGTTTGAAGATGTCGCGAGTCTCGGCGACGGCGAACGAAAGTCGTTCGCGGAATGTAAGACGGACGGAGACGTCGCAACCTTTTCCCCCGCATGAGCATTTGCAGGGCGTGGTAGGCGGCTCGTACGCGGCCAGGAACCTGTCGGCTCGGATTGCGTCAAAGAACATGCCCCCCACGACGCCGGAGAGAAGTCCAAGACCGACATAGAGCGAGGTTAGTCCCCATCCCAGAGACCCTGCGAACATCGCGACAGCCGCCTCATTCACCGACGGAGACGTGATGAGGAACGCCATCGTGATGCCGAGCGGAATCCGCGCTGCCGTGAAGCCGAGGAAGAGCGGAATCGACGAACACGAACAGAACGGCGTCACTGCGCCGAGTATCGCAGCGAGGAAGTAGCAGACGAAGCGGCTCTTCCCGGAGAGGAATGTGCGGATGCGTATTGCGTCCAGCCCCGCCCGTAGGAAGCCGATGACGAATATCAGCGCGGCGAGCAGTACAAAAATCTTGGACGTGTCCTCGATTAAGAAGTGTAAGGCGTCTGCAAGTTTCGTTCCGGCGGCAAGGCCGAGAACGTTATAGGTTAGCCAATCGGCTAAATGAGTGAATGCTTCTAGCATTTCTGTTGGTCCTTTCTTGTTGTCGTTTAGTTGGTTTGCTAAATGATTGGCTAAAAAAGAAGCTGTTACCGCTTCCTGGTCTTCAAGCACTCCAGCATGGTCGCTACACACGGACAGGACAGCCTGTAGTAGATCGACTTGCCGCGCCGCTCGTCGACGACCACGCCCGCGTCTTTCAGGACAGACAGGTGTCGGCTGATGGTCGGGAACTCATCGCCAACAGCCTCGACGAACTCGCACACGCAATGTTCGCCGTCGGCAAGCTGCTCGACAATCCACAGGCGCGTCGGGTGCCCGAGCGCCTTGAAGAACGCCGCATTCGGTTCTATCGCTTCTCTGTCGTATCTTTTCATCTGGTGTGCCTTGTGACATTTAGCAGTATAGCAAAATGATGGATGGATGTCAATAGGGTACGAAAACTTATGACTCACTTTGTCCGGAGTCGGCCTCTTCTGCAATGACATTGGCGATCTTGCCCACGATGCAGTAGATCGTCCCGGTCGATACGACCTTACTTCTCAATCGTGTTCGAGTTCTGGTTGTACGCCTTGGCGACGCACTTCCATTCGCCGTCGATCTTCAGGAGAAGAAGGACGTCCGTGAAGTCGATCTTGCCGCCCCAGCCCTCTTCAAGGACGCGCACGACGGCGAGCGTTTCTTCGAGTTCCAACACGTCGATCCGCGTCTTGAA
>JAEERZ010000009.1 GCA_016286075.1 Selenomonadaceae bacterium | reverse complement strand
AATATCGACGAGACAGTGATTCCCGACCTGGAAAGCCTTTGGTATGAAATCGACTACGCGGAATTTCGGAAAGCGCGAGAGACGGGCGAAAAAATCTCGCCCTGCCTTTTTGCGAATATTAAGTTCACCCATCAGGACGCCGCGGCCTGGGATGCTTTCCTGCCGCCTTTCCTGGGCGAGGACCGGGCAAAGAATCTGCGCGCTCCGTTGGAGCGCGTGCTGGAAAAATTGCCGAAGGGCGCCAATATCAAGCAGATCGGCACGATGACGAGCCGGGGCGAGCTGGACGTCATGCGTCTCGTAATCATGTTTCCGGGGTGGGAAACGATTCCCGACGGGCTGGCCGCCATCGGCTGGCGGGGCGACACGGCCGCGCTGCGCGAAGCGCTCGCGCCGTGGCGGGAGACGGAAAAGATCGCCGTCAATATCGACCTGGGCGAAAACGGCGTGCTGCCGAAAATCGGCGTGGAGGTCTTTTCCCGTTGGCGTCACCCGCTGCTCGTCGATATGTTCATCACGCGGCTGGAGGCGGCCGGGCTGTGCCTGCCGTCAAAAGCCGAGGCGCTCCGCCGCTGGATTCGGATCCGCCCCGACGGCGATCCGTTCATCCAGTCGCTGATTGCCTATTTCAAGCTGAACTATCGGGACGGTAAGATCGCCGAGGCGAAGGCGTACTTAGAGCAGTCGCCCTACGTCCACCATCACTATTTCGACGCCTATGAGCGTCCCGTTTATGTGGACTTCATGCTGCAGGACGGGAAGGGGGCGCTTCCCGCGGGCGAGGCGCTGAAGCGGCTCGATGAGTGCAGGAAGGAAAGAATCCGCCGCGTGCGCTTCCTCGGCGACGTGGCGGCGTATGAGCATCTGGACCGGCTGCTGGCGGAATGCAAATCGGGCGGGCTTTCGGCGACGGTGGTTTTTCCTGCGAAGAGTATTCCCAATCCACGATTGGGGGAGATTTTCGCTCTTGGCGCGGAGGCATATATCGCGGAGCTTGGCGAGGACGGCGAGCCGACGGAAACCATCCGGGCGCTCCTTCGGGCGGGGCTTTCCGATCGGACGGCTGCGCGCTGGATCATGACGCGGGAAAACGCGGAAAAATTTTCGGAAGTCGTGCAGGGGTTGGAGCCTTTCGCCCTTCGGGAGCTTATCGTCAGCGGCGGAACTCCGGGACGGACTTTGCCCATGCGGGAGCAGATGGAAAGCGCGGCGCAGTTTATCATAGAATACTCTAAACAGCGGGAAGAGGAAGAAAACGGCGACGGGAAAATGAAGCTGAAGGTGGAGTCCTGCTTCTCGCCGCTCCGGGCGATGATGGGAGGGGAAGACGCAAAGCAAAACGCCAATCGGGGCGTCAAGCGCGGCTGCACCGCCGGACGGGATCATTTCTGCGTGCGCCCGGACGGCAGCTTTGTCCCTTGCGCCTATTACGGCAAAGCGGAGACATACGGCTCCATCATGGAATATTGGGAGCATTCTTCCGTGCTGAACGCCCTGCGCGACGTCCAGACGCCCGATTGCCCAACCTGCGCCTACAGACGCCGCTGCCTTCCCTGCCCGGAGATGGAAGCGCCATGTCCCATGGAGAAAGGGAAATAATTTCAATTTCGACGTAAACTCGCATCTTTATACCTTGCTGCGGAATTACGATAAGTTAAACAAAGGGACATGAAACAACCGTCCTTCCGACAATGGAGGGACGGCTGTTTTACATTGAAAAGATACATAATCTCATTGCAAATGCACTGGCAAGATTACCTTGTGTAAAATTTTTGAAGTAGGAAAGTAGGAAAGTAGGATTTTCCTACCGCAGAAATTTGAGGCACAAGAAAACCTCATCACAAGTTGGCTTGAAGCATGGATGACATGAAAAAGGATAATCTCCAAGTGAAAAAGGGGCGTCACAAGAAGAAATCTTTTTTTCTGCGGCAACCTCGTTTTTGTTTGGCTCTGCGTTTTCCTTTCGGCCCCCCGCAAGCAAAATCCAAAGACAAAAGAAGAATGTCTTGCGGGGGGGGACATGTATGATATATTTTATATATGGAAAGGCTTGAATATTTTTGCAAACTGAAGAAACGATGAAATGAAAGCATAAAATAAACTGCAGAGGTGAAAGACTTTTGAATGGCAGCGTGAAAAAACATATCGACATTCCCGCAGGTGATATTGAGACAGTTATCGGACAGGATACAACCATCATAGGATGTGTAGAAGGCTCCGGAAATATCCGTATTGACGGACGTATTGACGGCGACGTTTCCATTGCGGGAACTGTGGTCATCGGGGAAAACGGCATCGTGCAGGGCGATATCAAGGCGGGCAACTTGAACGTGAATGGAATGGTTACGGGGAACGTGGACTGCGATGGTGCTCTCAGCATCCAAGCTAAAGGGGCGATTGTCGGAGACATCCGCGTCCGCAGTCTGAATATCGTGAACGGCGGCGTATTCAAAGGACGCCGTGAAACGTCCCGCGTTTGAGGGCACATCCACGGCGATTGACCCGGAATAAGACCCTTCAATATTCATAGATAAGCGGTGAATCCAATGGCTGTCGAAGCGAAAAATTGCATCCTCAATAGTCGTACTGCCGAGGAACAGCAAATTTGTCAGAAGTGTCCCAAGTGTGGTCATAGCCGCGGGGGCCTTTTCTGGATTCCTATCCTGCCGCATGGAAATGAATGGAAGAAATCGGATTGCCGTTGTTCTTACTGTGGAGAAAAATTTGAGATGAGCGTTGTGTTCTGACGGGTTTGTTCCGTTATGGAAGCGCGAATCAAGCACGGGAGGTCCTGATGATATGAATCGTCTTTTGCTGTCAGGAGTAGGGCTGGTGTTGGGATGTTCGCTGGTGACGGCTGCGCCCGCACAGCCTGTAATCCCCGAAACTATTTATCAGTGGGTGCAGTCCTCGGAACGAATGAACTATTTCTTTAACAAAGAAAAACTGCGTTATGCCATAGACGAAGCCGGGCAAATCTCTGCGGATACGCTGTTCGTTCCCGTCATCAAGACATACGACAATATACAGATTGAGGATATCCGCACAAAACGCAGATGGCGCATGGAATCGGACGAGATGCTGGAGGACCTGGCGGGGGAAGCGAATTACCTGACGATTGATCTTGCCCGCGGCGTCGTAATGGTGGATGCGGTCGATCTGCTCGATTCACAGCTTTCGACGCTTGAGCATTCGGAACCGGGACGTGAAGTCGTCATCGAGGAGCTGTCGGAAAAGAGCCGTGAAGGGATATTCTATCGGGCGATTTTAGAATACGAGCAGGAGCACCGTGAGGAAATATTGGCACGGACGCAGAAGGAGCAACAAAACAGCCGATGAGTCTTCATAGGAAACCATGGGCGAAAAAAACAATGGCAAAGTTGCCGACAGCGGAATCAGCCCATGTCCATGCAGGACCCGTAAGAAACGGAATGTTTCTAAGCGTATGTACTATCATACGAAAAATAAAGGGGATTCGGATTTGTGTCCGAATCCCCTTCTCTCTTTTGGGACAGCTTATACTTTGAATTGTCCGACGGCGCTGTTCAGACCGTTCGCCAGCGTAGCGAGGCTCGACGAGGCCGAGGCGATTTCCTGCATGCCCGCCGACTGTTCCTGTACGGCTGCGGAAGCCGACTGGGCTTCGTCGTTGACCGATTTCGCGGAGTTCGCGACTTCTCTTGCCGAGGACGCGATGCCGTCGATTTTCTTCTCCAACTGCTCGAAGGTGCCGAGGGAGGCCGTAGCTTCGCGGCTCAAATCCTCGACGACGTTGTGAATGGACTCGAAGGCCGCGCCGAGGGAATCGACGCTTGCCGAGCCTTCCTTGACCTTTGCGGTACCGCGCGCCATCGCGTCCACCGCCTGCGACGTGTCGGTCTGGATGGAGGCAATCAGCGTGCCGATATGCTGTGCGGATTCCTGTGACTGCTCCGCCAGTTTCCTGACTTCTTCCGCGACGACGGAGAAGCCGCGCCCCGCCTCTCCGGCGCGAGCCGCCTCGATGGCGGCGTTCAGCGCCAGGAGGTTCGTCTGGTCGGCGATAGCCGAAATGCTTTCGACAATCTGGCCGATTTCCTTCGAGCGTTCGCCAAGCTTCTCGACGACCTGCGCGGACTCGTCCACTTCCTGTGCGACCTGCTGCATCTGCGAGACGGTCTTGCTGACCAGTTCGCTGCCGGCCTGCGCCTGCTCCAGCGCGTTTGCCGTCTGTTCCGCCGTCGTGCGGACGACTTCCGCCGTCGTCTGCGCGTCGCTGGAAACTTCGTTCGTCATGTTGACGGTATCGCTCATCGTTTCGAGCTGCTTCGTTGCCGCCGAAGACATATCGGTGACGGACTGGGCGATAGACTGGGAGACCTCGGCGGACTGCTGGGAGTTCGCGTGCAGCTCCTCGGAGGAAGCGGCGACCTGCTGTGCCGAATCCTGAATGTGCTTGATGAGTTTCCGCATATTCGCGATCATCGTGTTGTTGCTGTCGGCGAGGGATGCGAATTCGTTCTCGCCGGAAATGTCCGCCTTCTGCGTGAGGTCGCCGTTGGCGACGGCGTCCGCGACGCGCAGGAGCTCCGCACAGCCGCTCTCGATGGTGCGGATGAGCAGGATAGCTATGACGACAGACAGGATAACCGCAATCGTGGCGACGATAATGGAGGTGTGCATCATGCTGTGAACGTCTTCCATTGCCTTTAATCCGGCGTCGTCACTGAGCTTGTTGCATTTTTCCACCAGCGCGTCGACTTTCTTGTTCATGTCCATGAAGGCCTGACGTCCGGGCCCTTTTCCGGACACTTCCAACGCCTTTTCAAATTGGCCGGCGCCTGCAAGCTTTGCCGATTCGGTTTCATCAGCTTCATAGACCTTCCAAAGCTTTTCTACAGCGTCAATTTCCGCCAGGTCGGCATTGCGTTCGGCTTCGGTACCGTACGTCGCTTCTGCGATTTGCTTCTTCAGCGTCGCGAGGGCTTTGTCTGCTTCCTTGTGACCCGCTACGATACTGTCCACTCGCTTGGCCGCCGCTTCCGGATTCCGGCGTGAAATTTCCGCCAGTACGGCGCGGCGCCCGTCGCCCACAGCCCGATCGAAATCGTTGATGGTTCTTGTGATGGGCACCATGTCCTCGGTGATGAGGTCCAGTCCTTCGTCCACGTCGACCATTTCCTTGTAGACGAACGCGGCGAAGATAATGAACAGCACGACGATCGCGCCGAAGCCCATGATGAGCCTTGCCTTGATTGAGAGTCGATCCATAGTCTTTTCCCCCTTTTCTTGATGAAAATATAAATGAGTGAATTTTATTACGTCGGGCATGCGCCCGTAACTCCAACTTTCTGAATAAATTCAGGATATTTTCATTTTGTCACATCTACAACTATCTGTCAATATAAAACGTGCATTTTCTGTATGAAAAACACACTGAAAGATTCGGTCGATTTTTCTTTATGTACCGCTGAAATAAAGCCGTCCGTCGGCTTCGCCGTTCCATGGAATCGGGATGGGGGCGAGGCTGCTGCGCTCCGCTTCCTGACGCAGGAGCAGCGCCGTCGGGCAGTTCGCTTTCAAGTCGGCGTATTGGCAGCGGACACAGGGACGGTTCGAGTCGGTGCGCACTTTGTAGCAGTTTTGCACTTCGCCGTTTCCCGATTTGGCGATTATCGCGCGGGTCGCCTTGTTCATATAGACGACTTTGCCGTTTTTCGCCGAGAATACCCAGACGCGCCCCGCCATCGTTTCGAGGATTCCCTCCAGCCGGTGGTAGCCTCTGCGCACCATGTCGTAGCGCATTTGGTTCAGCAGGAACGTACCGAGGATGTCGGCAAAAGCCCGAAGGATTTCATGCTCCCGCTTGGTCCATATCCTCGGGGCGCGGCAGTCCTCGAATCCGACGCAGCCGATCCGTTTGTCGCCGTCCATGATGCTTGCGTACAGCAGCGCGAAGATCTTCCGCTGGACAAGCGCTTTGCTGATTTCGCCTTCAATTTTCGACGTGTCCGCGAATTCCAAGAACTGTCCGTAGATTTCTTTTCGATAGCTTCGGTTGATGAAATCGCCCACGGCGCCTTTGTGGGCCTCCGACGGCGGAAGCACCCCGTCGGCGTGCCACTCGAACCAGCAGCCCCGATTCTTGCCTTGATTTTGGTAAATCGTGACCCGCTGCACCATGAAGTATTTTGCGAAGAGCGAAAGGAGCGTCTGCACGGTGGTGCGGGGATTCCGCGTCTCGTACAGCATACGGAAGATGAATTCCACGGGATGGTCGAGGAGCGCCTGGCGCCCTTCGGCAATCGCGTTTTCTTCCATGTTCCTCTTTTCGCCTTCCCGCAGCTCGTTCGTGTAGAAGACCTGCGTGTCCCGGCCTCGCCGCTTGGCCTCGTAGAGCGCCTTGTCCGCGCAGGAAAACAGCGTCTCGAAGTTGTCCCCAAACTCCGGCGCCAGCGCGATGCCGACGCTGCCGCTGACGTTCAGCGTTCGCCCGTCTCCGCACTCGAAACTCCGGCGCAGCATGTCCCGAAGCTTTTCACAGCGGACGATGACTGTATTGCGGTCTTGGATGTTCCGCATCAGTACGACGAATTCGTCGCCGCCAACCCGTCCGATGATGTCCTCCGGCGAGAAGACTTCCGCCAGCGACAGCGCCATATCGGAAATCACCGCGTCGCCGAAGAGATGACCTAAATTATCGTTGACTTTTTTGAAGCCGTCCATGTCCAGCACGAGGAGGGCCTTCGCCGTACCGGGGACGGCCAGCGCTTTGTCGATCAGCCCCTGGACGTGCCCTTTGTTGAACAGCCCGGTCAGGGCGTCCCGTTCGGCTTTTTGCCGGAGCGCTTCTTCGTGGCGGTGCTCCGAGTCCGTGCTGCGAAGCAGGAGAATGGCGTCTTTGGGCCATTCCTTCTCAAAATGGATGATGAAGCGCGCGTGGAGCCATTGCTCCTTCTTCTGCGAATTTGTCAGCCGATACTCGACGACGATCTCATGGGAGGCGTCGGCATGTTCGTGATGCGGCGTCTTAATGAAGCGCACCAAAGCTTCAAATAATTTCACGTCGTTCGGGTGCAGCCCCGGACGGCGCAGCAGGAATTCCGAATACGGCTCCTCCGTCAAGTGGTCGGGGAAGAGGTCTTTCATCGCCGAGTCGCCATAGATGCGATCCGTTTCAAGATCCCATCGGGCAAGGGCGATTCCTTCGGCGCGCAGCGCCTCCCGATACATGGTCAAATCCGTCGTCCAGTCCATTTCGCAAGACTTCCTTTCAATATAAAAGTGACTTGCTTGCATGATTTATAAAAATATGAAAATTGCTATGTAAAATTCAGCTTCAATATAAGACAATCAGGAACGCCTGTCAAGGAAAGCGGAGCGAGAAATATGAATTCTGATATAATTGTTTTCAAAAATAGCTTGACAAGAAAAAAAGAATCAATTACAATACGCCATAGAATGAATTTGAAATTGAAAAGTTCATATTTCGGATCAGGTGTCGCAAGACTTAATAGGGAAGCCGGTCAGAGTCCGGCGCGGTCCCGCCACTGTGAAGGCGAGCGTCCGACATAAGCCACTGTGCGCGAGCATGGGAAGGCGTCGGGGCGCGATGAGCCGAAGCCAGGAGAACTGCCTGATTGACGGTCACTGTTTGACCTGCGAGCGACAGGGAAGGGATCAGGCGATAAGCGTTTTTGTTTTGCGTATCGTTCGATTATCGGTATTTTGCCCTTTTCCTGTAAGCGGGAAAGGGCTTTTTGTTTTGCTTATGTTCTCTGCCGTGTTTCTCTTCTTCCAAACGCGGCGTGGTAGCCGGAGCCGGCTATAAGGGAGGGCCGGCTCCACCTCCTTTGATAGTCCACATTTTCTATACTTTTTTTCATCCAGAACGCTGTCACTTGGCAGCAGTCCCGGAGCGTGGTGACATCTCCGGGACACCTCCTCGGCATAAGGTTTCCTTTATGGTTTCCGTTCCATCGGGAAGCAGGTTCATACATTCATTTCCTTCATTGGGTGGCCGCTTTGCGGCGGCCATCCCCCTCTGAAAATCACCTCTTCACATACATTCATTTCCTTCGCTGCCGACGGCAGCAGTCCCGGAGTTCCGCATCTCCGGGACTCCTTTTTTTCGTATCGCTTTCCTTTGGTTTGAGAGATTGAAGGGTTTAGAAGTTCCCGAAATAATAATCGACGTAATTCGGTTTTTGGGATTGCTTGACGAGGCATCAGAAAATCCTTTTCCCCGTAAGGATTTCCTGCCTTGCATCGAAGGCTCCGGAAAAAACTGGAGTAAAAAATTTGTACTTCGTTTTTTTCGCGAGAGAGAAATGAGGTGCTAAAGAGACTGATATAATAAAGGTTTCGAACAGCAGTCGGATTCTCCTTCCAAACGGAATTTGAAAAAACTATAATAAAAAATAACTCCCCGCAGTTTTATTGCAGAAGCTGCGGGGAGTTTGTATGTTTGCTGTGGTTTTCAGTACGCCGTGACCGTCGCGCCATGCGGCTCCGGGTGTGTCAATCGCCGGAAGGTATGACGATAAAAGGGGACGAGAATCAGCAGTGAGACGATGAAGCTGACGTTGTAGGCGGTGTAGATGACTGCCATGTCGTGCCAATACGGAAGCAAGGCTTCGCACCAGACGACACGGAACAGCGCGTAGGCGACGAGGGCGGAAAGCATCGGGATGCCCGTCTCGCCAAGGCCCTTCAGCCCGCCGATATAGACCTGATTCAGAGAGTAGAGGAAATAGAAGGGGAAATTCCAATAGATGGCAGCCAGCCCGTTTGTCAGCGTTGCCGCGTCTTCGGTGAAAAAGCCTACTACAGGTTCCGCCGCTAACATTAACGCTCCGCTGATGACCAGCGTTGCGCGAATCGCCGTGCGGCGGCTGATGCGCATCGCCTCTTCCACGCGGTCGAGCCTTCCTGCGCCGAGGTTCTGTCCGATGAAGCCCGTCAGCGCCATGCCGTAGGCAAAGGCCGGGTAATACATGAAGCCTTCGATTTTCGCATAGACCACCATGCCGGCCATCGCGGCGGGGCCAAAGGAATCAATGCTGATCTGGATCAAAAGCGACGAGAGGCTCATGAACGCGGCCTGCATTCCCGACGGTACGCCGAGCCGAAGCAGGGAAAAAAGCTCCCGTGCGGAAAGGAGCGGCGCGTCAAAGGAGAAGCGGAAACGCTCGTCAATGCGCGTCAACCGCCAAAGGATTCCAAGCCCGAGCATCCACTGGGACGTCAGAGTCGCCCACGCCGCGCCCGCGAAGCCGAAGTCCCATGCGCCGACGAAAAGAAGATCGAGGGCGATATTCAGCACGGCGGAGGCGGCGAGCCAAAGGAGCGGCGTTTTCGTATTGCCGAGGGCGCGGAAGATACCGTTGGCGACGTTATAGACGAGCTGCGGAATAAGACCGAGCAGGCAGATATGAAGATAGAGCCGCGCGTCGTCCATCGCTTCGGCAGGACAGGCGAGCCAAGTCAGATAATTTTGCCCGAGCCGCTCGCCGATGACGGTCAGCAGCAATCCCGCGCCAGCCGCCAGCAAAACCGAAGTCGCAATCATCGCGCGGAGCTTGCCGAAGTCCCGAGCGCCGAACAGCCGCGACACGGCAGAGGTAACGCCGACGGAAAAGCCGATGAAAAAATTGATATGGACGGCCAGCACGAGACCCGCGACGCCAACCGCCGCCAGCCCGAAACCGCCGCAGAGCCGCCCGATGACGGCGCAGTCGGCGATATTGTAAAGCTGCTGCAAAAGCTGCATGAGGAGCACCGGCGCCGCATAGACCAAAAGCGTCTTATGGATCGAACCGCTGTCCATCAGCATCTCGCCTGTTTGGAACTGTTCTTCGCAGCTCCTTTTCGCCATATTCATGAAGAACGCCCTCCTTGCTTCACTTTGAGTATAGCAAAGAGGGCGTTGTTCCGATATTGCGCGTTTTTTATGAAGAGGTATAAGGATTTGTTATATTACTATGGCTGTTAAATTTCGCTACCACAACTACTTGGCCCTCCCCTCGAGGGGAGGAGCGAAATATGCCAGTGGCATATTTCGGCCGTAGGCGGTGGGTGAGGTGGCTGTATGGTTGCGCTTATGTTAAACGTTGACTTGCAACACCTCATCCGTCGCGCTTCGCGCGACACCTTCCCCTCAAGGGGAAGGCAAGATGGGTGATTTTTTATGGCAGGAGTAATATCACCCGGTGGCGTCGGACTCCAGCGCGCGGCGCAAGAATTCCAAGAAGGCGGAAACGTCCTCGTTCAGCGGCTCGCCCTTTCGCGAGAGGTAGCCGAAGGCGACGCGTTTTTCCATGCCTTCGACGGGAATCCGGCGGAAGTCGTATTGACGGTAAACGTCTTTGAGCCAATAGCTGCCGAGGTTGCACAGGTCGGTCCTGCCCAGCATACGGATCATCATGTGGTCGCTGTTCGTCAGCACCACGCGGCGGATTTCCAGCCGCTTCCTGCGAAAGGCGGGTTCCCCGGCCAGGAGATCCTCGACGGTGAAGAAATCATCCTCCAACTGTATGAAGGAGAGGGCGGCGACCTCTTCCGCCGTCACCGATGAGCGGGACGCCAACGGGTGATGCGTGCCGACGTATAGCACAAGGTCCGTATCGAGGAGCGGCGTAAAGGCAAGCTGCCTCCGTTCAATCATATAGCGGAGGGCGGAGCGTTTTGTGTCCGGCACGAACAGAAAGCCAAGGTCGTACTCGTAGGCCGAAAGCAGCGCGATCATCTTCTCGATGCCGCACTCGGTAAAGCGCAAATAAAGCTCCCGTTCCTTCCCGTTTCCCGTGAACTCGTTGTAAAACGCGGTCAGCATGACCGCCATATTGCTGCTGTTGTTCGTGGCGATACGTATCGAGTGTTCCCGCTGCTCCCGGCTGACGGAAGCGAAGAGTTCCGCGTTTCGCAGAGCGCGGAGGGCGTAGCCGTAAACGCGCTCTCCCGTCTCGGTGAGTTCCACGCCCTTCGAGCGGCGCGTGAAAAGCTGGGCGCCAAGTTCCTGCTCCAGTTCGCGGATGACCATGCTGACGTGCGGCTGCGACGTGAAAAGCTCCTCCGCCGCCGTGGTCAAGGAGCCGCAGCGGGCGCAGGCAAGAAAATATTGAAGCTGGCGAAGTTCCATCGGGCAATCCCTTCCTCATGATATATGAGTACATTATAGCATAGAAATTGCAGCCTTCGTTCATAAATTCATATTTTTGGAAAGGATGCGCAAGCTCTCTTTTCGTACCTCGCATTCCAGGCAAAGCACCTTGACGCCCGCTTGCTCCGCTTCCGCCAGGGCTTCGCCGAATTCCGGGTGCGTTTCGATATTGGGGCGCACTTCTTTGACGCCGTTCATTTGGATGACGAAGGCGACGCCGCACCGGTACCCTTGTTTCCGCGCCTTGATGAGCTCGCGGATATGCTTGACGCCGCGCTCGGTGGGGGCGTCGGGGAAATAGCCCACGCCGTCGATTTCCAGCGTGCAGCCTTTGACTTCCAACAGATATTTTCGCTTTCCCTTTTCCATGTAAAAGTCGATGCGGGAATCGCCGTAGACGTATTCCGGCCGGATGAGGTCGAACTCCTGCTGTTCCAGCCATTCCCGCACGACTATATTCGGGGCTTGGCTGTCGATGTTCACCCAGCCGAGGCCTTTCTTCTTGACGGCAATCAGGTCGTATTTTGTCTTGCGGTCTGGATTGTCCGCCGCTGCCAATATGACGGGAACACGCGGAAGCAAGAGTTCCCTGCATCGGCCCGTGTTCTTGACGTGGACGGTCTCTGCCGTGCCGTCGATATCCACATGAGCGATGAAGCGGTTCGGCCTGTCTATAAAGCTGGCGGTTACGGTGTTATGGTATTTCATAGAGGATCAGCCCGCCTTAGAATCCTAAGTCTTCGTTGATCAGCACGACTTCCATGGCCATGTGGTTCATCTTTCTCCAGTAGATGACCTGCGCGTTGCAGATCCTGTCGGGACTCTTGCAATGGTGGCAGCGGTCCTGGGTGACGGCGCAGGGCGTTTTGTAGTTGTGGCGGGCGGCGTTCATAGGCGCGGCGACGTTCCTTGCGCGGTGGGCGGCGTCCTGAAGCGTGGGAGCGATCTTGTTCCGGCCGACGACGAAATACACCTTCCGATGTCCGTATAAAGAACCTGCGACACGGTTGCCGGTGCCGTCGATGTTCACCATTTCCCCGGTCTCGGCGACGCCGTTCACCGAGGTCAGGAATATTTCGGTAGTGAGGCAATCCCGCGCAGTCGCAAAAAATCCTTTTCCTTCGCGGCGGTGCATCGGATCGTGAACGTCGTTGTGTTTTGAAAGACGGTCATACATTCCTAAAGCAAGCAGCGTCTCCGAATCCCCGAAGCCGACCGTGTAGCCGTCGATTTTCCCGTCGAGGTATCGGGCGGCCTCTTCGCCCGTTTCAAAACAAGCCACTTCATACCCTTTTCCGCGCAGCGCTTCGGCGGTTTTCTCGATGTCAGCCATAGTTCATTCCTCCATATCGTTCCAATCTGAATCACGGTGTGCGTCTTCCACAAAACTTCTATTGTAATTCTATCATGCCGAGCGTGCGGTAGCCATGATTTTCTAAAAACTGTTTCGCTCACGGGACAAACTGATATAATTGACATATGTCATTTTTGCGTCTATACTATATTTATGACATATGTCAGGAAAGAGGGGAGCTTATGCCGAGACCAACCCGATGCCGCAGGATTGGGCAGCTGCCGGTCTATCGAAGCTTTTCGCCCGACGACGTGGAAGCCGTCGAAAGCGTCCGCATGACGGTGGACGAGTTTGAGGCTTTGCGGCTTTTGGATGGCGAAGGGCTCACCCAGGAAGCCTGCGCGGCCCAAATGAACATCGCCCGTACCACGGTCACGGCGATTTACGACAGCGCGAGAAGGAAAGTTGCGGAGGCGCTGGTTCACGGGAAGCGGCTGCTGATCGCGGGAGGCTGCTGCGAATTTGAGCCGGTGGAAATCCGGCAGGACATTATGGAGAAAGGAAGTATTGCAATGAGAATCGCGGTTACTTATGAAAACGGAGAGATTTTCCAGCATTTCGGACACACCGAACAGTTCAAGGTGTATGACGTGGAGAACGGAAAGATTACGGGGGAGCAGGTCATAGATACCAACGGAAGCGGTCACGGCGCGCTGGCCGGGTTCCTGCAGGCCGCCAAGGTCGACGCGCTGATTTGCGGCGGCATCGGTATGGGGGCGCAGATGGCGCTGGCCGACGTCGGAATCAAGCTCTATGCTGGCGTGCAGGGCTCCGCGGACGCGGCAGCGAAGGCACTCGCGGAAGGAACGCTGGCATACGATCCGGACGCTCACTGCGACCATCATGGACATGACCACGGGCATTGCGGCCATCATCACGGCGAGCACGCCCATCATTGCGGCGAACATGGTCATCATCATGGAGAAGATCATCACTGCCACGGGAATTGACGTATGAACATTGTGCTTGACCTTTTTTTGACGTTCGCCAGGATAGGGCTCTTTACCTTCGGCGGCGGATACGCCATGATTGCGTTGATAGAGCATTCCTGTGTGGAGCAAAAACGGTGGATTACGCACGATGAGATGATGGACGTGACGGTGATTGCCGAATCCACGCCGGGACCGATTGCCATCAACTGCGCAACCTTTGTCGGCTATAAGCAAAGGGGGTTGCTCGGATCCGTTGCGGCGACAGTTGGCATAGTCTTGCCTTCTTTCTGCATCATTTTTATGATCTCCATGTTTCTGGACAATTTTCTTGAGATTGCATGGATTGCCCATGCGTTCATGGGAATCAAGATTGCGGTTGGTATACTCATCCTGGACGCCGCGATCAAGATGATTAAGAAGATGCAGAAAAAACCGGCGCCGCTTGCGATCATGGGATGTTCGTTTATCGCCATGCTGCTGATAGACGTTTTTGCACTGCGCATATCTTCCATCACCCTTATGCTGGTCGCGGCTGTCGTCAGCTTTGCCATGTTCCTGACGAATCGGAACAACGGAAAGGCAGGTGGAGCGAAATGATTTACTTAGACTTGCTTATCGGCTTTTTGGAAGTCGGGTTGTTCGCTTTTGGAGGAGCATACGGTGCGATTCCCTTGATCCGGGACGTGGTCTTGTCTTACGGCTGGCTCAATGACGAAATGCTGACTTACATGATCGCGGTCAGCGAGAGCACTCCGGGGCCTATCATGGTGAACTTGGCGACGTATATAGGCAGCTCGCAGGCGGGATTCCTGGGCGCTCTGATTGCAACGACTGCGGTCGTGGCGCCATCGTTTGTCATCATCCTGCTCATCATGATTTCGCTGAAAATGGCGATGAAGAGTCCTTATGTACAAGCAATCCTTCGGGGCGTAAAGCCATGCGTCGTCGGCATGATACTCGCTACAGGCGTATATATGATATTTCGACACAGCGTGGGAGGTTTCGGCGGTAATACAATACATCCGATTGCAATCATCATGACGGTTGTGCTCACGATCGTCTACTTCGGATCGAGAAACTTTATGAGAAACGGGATCTCGCCTGTCGGCTTGATTGGAATTTCTGCACTGGCGGGGGTTCTGGCCTATGGCGGGTAGCAGAAACAAATGAGACCGGACGTTGAGGAGTTGGATTTCCTCGACGTCCGATTTTTATTTGTTGTCTGTCGGCGTTCATTGTTTGGATAATATGCGGCGTCTTTTCATTGACAGACGAATAGGCGATATTCAACTGCCATGAGCGCCGGGGCGCTGTTCGGATCGTTCTTCGTGCTGATGTTGTTTGCGTTGCTGGCACGAAAAAATGTATAATAATTAAAACTTGTGAAATTTCTGCGGTAGGAAAATCCAACTTTCCTACTTTCCTATTTTCTTACTTTCTTACTTCAAAAATTTTGGAGGTTTTTCGGATGTCTCGGCTTGCGCGGGAAATCACATACAGGTCGCTTTTGCGGTTTGCCGCGCCGACGATTCTTTCCTTTGTGTTTCTCAACATCTATTTCATCATCGACGGCGTCTTGGTGGCGCGGGCCGTAGGTACGGCGGGGTTGGCGGCGGTGAATATCACGATGCCCGTCTTCGGCGTCATGCTGGCGCTGGCGACGATGATGAACACCGGAGGAAGCGCGTTGATTGCCTCCCTGATAGGCGAGGGAAAATTGGACACGGCTCGGAAAGGCTTTTCTTTCCTGCTGCTTTCCTGCGTGGCGGGCAGCGCGCTCCTGGCGGCGCTCGCTTTGCTTTTCCTGCGGCCGCTGGTCGGGATTCTCGGCGCCGACGCGGGACTTCTTCCGCTCTGCGAAGATTACATTATCCCGCTGGTGATTTCCGGCCCCTTCATCATGGGCGGGATTATCCTCGACGGGTTCCTGATCGTGGAAGGCCGCCCGATGCTTTCGATGGCGTCCTCTTTGTTCGGCGGCTTTATCAATATCGCGTTGGATTATGTTTTCCTGTTCCAATGGGGCATGGGCATCGAGGGCGCGGGCATCGCCTCCGGGATAGGGTATTCGGTCTCGGCGCTGATCGGGCTGTTTTATTTCGGCGTCCGGCGCAAAGGGACGCTTCGCTTGGTGCGGCCCGTTCCGCATTGGGCCATTCTCAGGAAATCGGCGTCCAACGGCGTCTCGGAAATGGTCTCCATGCTCTCCGGCAGCGTCGTCATTATCGTGCTGAACAATACCATGATGGGGCTGGCCGGGGAAAACGGCGTGGCGGCTATTTCCATCGCCCAGTATGTGGAGGAGCTTCTGACTTCCGCGTATCTCGGCTACGCCGAAGGCGTCGCGCCGCTGATGAGCTATAATCACGGCGCGCGCGATTTTGAGAAAGTCCGGCGGATTTTCCGTTTCAGCCTGCGCATTGTCGCGGCGTTCGGCGTGTTCACCTTCCTGATCAGCCTCTGGGTGGCGGAACCTGTGGTCGCGGCGTTCGCGGAGGGGAGCGAGGCGGTTTTCCAAATGGCGGTGCACGGCTTCCATATTTTCGCCGTCAATTTCCTGTTCGTCGGCTTCAATATCTATGCCTCGTCCTTTTTCACCGCGCTGAACGACGGCAGAATCTCGGCACTGCTCTCTTTCTGCCATACCCTCGTCTTCATGCTGGGTATGCTGCTGCTGCTTCCTTGCTTCTTCGGCGTGGACGGCGTTTGGCTGGCCAACCCGGCGGCGGAGATATTGGCGATGGGGCTGTCGTTTTGGATGTTCCGGGAAAAAGGGAAGGCCTACGGAATGTAATAACAATATACGCAAAAAACGGACATCGGGGGAAATTCCCTCAATGTCCGTTTTCTAATGTTTGGTTTATTGGGCTACTTGATGAACCCAATGCCGTCGCCGGCGTTTTCTTTGTTGTCCTGCCAGGTCATCCTGCCGTTGCGGAGGACAAAGACGCCGTGGCCGTCGTTGTATACCATCTTGTTCGTTACGCTGCCGTCTTCGGTATAGATGTAGTCGGTGCGCGTCCCGTCGTCGTTGCTGAACAGGATCCCCGAATAGTTGTCGTAAGAGCAGGGATAGCTCCACAGGCTGCCTTCGGCAGCGCTGTTGGCCCATTGGATCTCCACAAGATAGCCGGCATCTTGTCGGCTGACTGTAGCGTTGCAGCGGCCGCAGGCCCAGACGCCGAGATAATCCTCCGCTTTTACGCCCTTGCTCGTCGCATGATAGTTATTTTCTTCGTTGCGCACGAAACGCATGGCGCCGTCCTGTCCGGACAGAAGCGTCGTCTGCGTCTCCGCCTTTTCGTCCTTGGGGAAGGCCGCCCACAGCTGGAAGGCGGTTTTATAGACGGAATACCAAGGATTTGCTGTGTCTTTATCCTCAAGGGTCAGTCCGCCTTCTTCATAAAAGGAGTACCAAAGGGATTTCGAGCCGTCGGGATGCTCTTCGGGGGTTACCTTGACCTTTCCGAAAGCCTTGCCGCCGCCTTTGTAGAAAAGCTCATATTTGCCGTCCGCGTAAATCGTCAACGTCCTTGCGTCGAGAACGTCCTCTTCATGCCAGGAGCCGACGATGGGCTGGAGGCTGCTCTCAACGGCGGTGAGGGCCTGGGCCGAGACTTCGGCGTTAGCGAGCGTATCGGGCGCGGCGGTTGCAGCTCCGGAGACGCCGCCGACAAGACAGGCCGCCAAACCGAGAGCTAAAGCCGGACGAAACTTTTCGCGTAAGGTTTTATGTATGTTCATATACATTTCTCCTCTTCTTTACCGCTTGCTCAGCCGGCGGCTTTTTCCCAGTGCGTGTTGGTGTGGCTTCTCCAGTGATATTTACCGTGGTATTCGGGGATGTCCGGATTTTGGATGTAGAGAGTGTACGCAACATACTCGTCCGGGCCGACATAGACGTCGTCTACATAATGGCGGATACCGGCGTCCGACCACATCTGCTGGCCGTTGTCGGAAAGAAGTGTGAGGTCGATATCCGTCCACTTGACGTAAGCTCCTTGGTCGCCGGAGTTCTCAAAATAGCCGACAACCTCCGCTTCGCCCGCTTCGTGCAGATAGACGTGCTCGAGTTGGAATTTGATGACCGGTCTCGCCAGCGCCGACGCCGGAAAAACTGTCGTGCAGAGCAGCGCGAAAACGAAGAATGCGAAAAACTTGGATGCGAATGACTTCATGGTTTGACCTCCTCTGTTCTTGTCTGAATATACTTCATTATAGGTATTTGAGGTTCGCCCTGTCATGCCGGTCGTATCCTTCTCCATGGACCGGCGCCGCTTCGACTGTCGCTGCCGACGGTTCGCATCCACGCGGATTCATCGCCATCAGCGAAATGAGCATCGCCGTTGCCAGCTGTTTCTTTTTGCAAATCACCCCCTATCGTAATAATACGATTTGAAAATGGGAAATCCTTTAGGGAAGGATTAAGAATTTATTAATTGGCATCGTTTATACTGTCCAATCTTCAAGCAGCAAGCCGGGAATGCGGCGAAATTCTTTTGTATTATGCGTTACGACGGTCAAATTCCTTGCTACGCCTTGAGCGCCTATCATTGCATCGTATGCGCCTATCGGAGTTCCGTTTGTCGCAAGCTGTGCCCGTATTTTTCCGAAGACAATAGCGTCGTTCTCGTCGAATGGAACGATTATATAATTGGCGAGAAACGCCTGAAAGATTTGCCTCGTCCGCTCACTCCATCGGCTTTTTGTCGCGCCGTATTCAAGCTCGCCCACGGTGACGGACGAAACGAAAATTTGTTCTCTGTCGTCAATGAGCCTCCGGTTCATTGCGGGGAACAGCCCTTTCATGGCGTAAATGCAAATATTTGTGTCAATCAAATACATTTAGAAAACCTCTCTGTCGGGAAGATCGGTCAACATGGGCTGCTCTCTCTCAAACGGCGTGTCTTTATCCATTTGCCCAAGACTTTGTTTTAATAGTGCCAGCGGATCGTCGGGCGGAATCAGGTAGAAGCAGTTCCCGTATTTCTTTATGATAAACTCTTTCTGGTTCGTCTGCATTTCCTTCGGTATGCGGATTGCTTGGCTGTTTCCACTTTGAAAAACTTTTGCCGTCAACATGGCGTTCATCTCCCTTCTTCCATATATACATTTAGTATATACTTCGAGCGCGTCATTGTCAATTTCAATTATGAAAGACGGGCATTGAGGAATAAGCTCCTCAACGCCCGTCTCTTGCTTTTCATTCACTCATTCTTTTTTGCTATATCGGTTTCATTTTTCGGAAAGCCGCGGCAAACATGAGCACTCGGAAAATCCAGTCGATGAACATGGCGTACCATACCCAAAGCACGTCTTTTCCCAGAAAGTCCACAAACAAGTATGCGCATCCGATTCGGAATACCAGCATGGTCCCGATGGCCACCGCCATGGAAAAGACTGCCTTGCCGCTGGCCCGGAAATAATAGGGCAGTATAAAGGCGACGGGCCAGATGATCATGGCCAGCGAATGGGACAGGATCAGCCCCTCCGCGAAATACGCGGACTGCGACGACAGGTTGTAGAGGCCGACCCAGGTGCTTCGTCCGAGAATCATTACTGCGCAGATGGGGACCAGCGCCGCGTAATTCAGCAGAACCAAGAGTTTCGTATAGTGCTTTGCCTGCGCCGGTTCATTGGCGCCGTTGCATCGGCCGACGACGATCATCAGTGCGGCGCCCAGCGCGTTGCCGGGGAGATACAGATACGTCGCAAGATTGCTTGCCACGGCGTAGGCGGCGATGGAGGCCGTGCCAAGCGTGGACACGAGACTTTGCAGCATCACTTTTCCGAGATTGAACAGGCCGCTTTCCACGCTGCCGGGAACCCCGATGGACAGGATTTGCCGCAGAATCGTCCCGTTGGGCCTGCATTGTTTGAGGCTGTCGATGCGGAGCGCATTGTCCGGCGCCTGAAGGAACAGGCAGATGGCGGCGGCGCCCATCGCCCGGGACAGCAGCGTGGGTATGGCGACGCCCTCCACGCCCATGCCGAAGCCGAAAATGCAAATCGCGTTCCCGGCAATGTTCAAAAGGTTCATGCCGAGGGAAACCAGCATGGACAGTCTCGTATTGCCTTCCGCGCGGAAAATGGAGGCCGCCGAGTGATAGAGGGCCAAGAACGGGAAAGACGCGACGGTAAACCGCATATAGATTTCCGCGTTCTCCATGACCTCCGGCGTGACCGTGCCAAAGAGCAGCCGCAGGACGGGTTCTCCGCCGAAGAGCAGCAGCAGGGACAGCAGGAGCATGGCAAACGTCGTCACCGAAAGGAGCTGCCCGCCGCTTTTCTTCGCCGAGACGGTTTCGCCGCCGCCGATGTACTTGGCGCAGACCACGGTTCCTCCGGCGGTCATGGCGAACAAGACCTGAAGGATTAAGAAATTGACGGAGTCCACGAGGGAAACGCCGGAAACGGCCGCCTCTCCGATAAAGGCGACCATCAGGACGTCGACCATGCCGATCAAAACGGATAATAACTGCTCGACCGCCAGCGGCCAGATCAACTGGGCGAGATGTTTCCCGCTGAACAGTCTGCCCTTGCTTCCCATTGTGTCACCACTTTTCCTGCAAATTTATATCATATTATAACGAACTTGCCACAAAAATGAAATGCATCTGTTTCGATTCGTAAAAATTTTTGCCTTCATGGGCGGAGAAAAGGACGCCGGTAAAATTTCTCCGGCGTCCTCCGTTTACCCGTTGTTCTTTTCGGCTTCAATGAATTTCTCGAATTCCTCCGGCGGCACCGGGCGGGAGAAATAATAGCCCTGTACCAGATCGCACCCCGCGTTTTTCAGCATGGTCAGTTGGGTCGCCGTTTCCACGCCTTCCGCGATAACGGGCATTTTCAGATTTCCGGCGATATCCAGAATCAGCTCCACCAAGCGGAAGTCCTGCTCGCTGTGCTCGATGTTCCGAATGAAGCCCCGGTCCATCTTCAAGACGTCCACCGGCATGGAGGAAAGCATATTCAGCGAGGAATAGCCGGAACCGAAATCGTCCATCTCGATTTCATACCCTTTGCCTCGCAGCCGTTCAATGACTTTCAACAGTTCTTCCGAGTTTTCCGTGTAAGCGGACTCCGTCACTTCCAAATTCAGGGCTTGACGTTCCAGCCCGTTGTCCTTTACCAGTCCGTCGAGGATTTCTTCCAGCTGCGGGTCGAATACGTCCACCCGGGATAAGTTGACGGAAACCGGCAGGATGACGCCGTATTTTTCCTTCCATTCGGCGATCTGCCTGGCGGTCTCGGTCCAAACGTATTTGTCGACGACGCTGATCTGGCCGTTGCCTTCAAACAGCGGGATGAAATCGTTGGGCGGGATCAGACCAAGCTCCGGGTGCTGCCAGCGTATCAGCGCCTCCGCGCTGTTCAGCCGGGGCGGGTCGCATTGGATGTAGTACTTGGGCTGATAGAACACCTTGAATTCCCGGTTTTCCACTGCCCGCCGGAGGTCGTTCAGCAGGCGCTGGTTGTAGTTTTCGCGGGCGCGGATGTCTTCATTGTAAATCATCAGATGTTTGTTTCCGCCCCGCACCATGTTGCAGGCCGACCATGCGCGGTCAAAGGCCTGATCGGATTCCAGCCCTTCCTGATAGGGCATGACGCCCATGCGCAGCCGGATGCTGGCGCTTTGCGACAATCGGTTCAGCCGGATCTGGAAACGGTCCAACAGCGCCTGATAGTCTTCCAAATGCTTGCAGTAGATATCGAACCGGTCCGCCTCGTAACG
>JAEERZ010000201.1 GCA_016286075.1 Selenomonadaceae bacterium | reverse complement strand
GCATCGCCTTCGATTCCCTGTACCGCGACTGGCGGCGGGAGCATTACCTGGGGGCGCGCCGGATCATCACGGGCGCCTGACCCTTTCATTTTCTTAAACACGCGACGTCCCGGAAGCGCCGCCCGTTTTGGGCGATCCTTCCGGGGCGTTTTTTCGCGCCGAAAAAAATAAAAATAGTATTGTAGGCAAAGCGACAGAATGATAAAATGAAAGAATGATGAAAAGAGATTGGGAAATGCGGATCGAGGCATTTTCCAAAAAGGAGTCAATTTTTCATGAAAGCCGTTCGATATTTTTTGATCTTCATCGCTACGGCGCTTGCCGCGGTGCTGATTGCGGACATGACGTTTCTCGGCACGGCAACCGCGTTCATCCGCGACGGACGCATGGCATACGGGCTGAAAGCCGGGTCTGTGTCCATCGGAGGCATGACGCGGGAGGAGGCTGCCCGTGAGATTCAGCGCATAGCCAGGACGGCGCTGAACGGCGAGGCGCTGATCCTGTCCCTGCCGGACGAGAATCACGCGTTCTCCTTCTCCGCAGAGGAAATCGGGCTTTCCGTGGATACGGACAAAATGCTGGACGCCGCGTTCAGCGTAGGCCGGGACGGCAGCATGGCGCAGCAGGTTTTCTCCATGCTGGAATGCGCGTTCCAGGGGAAAGACACCCCGCTCTTCGCGGCTTTGGACAATGCGAAGCTGGACCAGGCCCTGCAGCGTGTAAAGCAGGCTGTCGACCGCGCGCCGAAGGACGCTTCCATCGTCTTCCTGCCCACAGGCATTGAACGCCAGCCGGGGCTGACCGGCCGCCGCCTCGACACGAACGCGCTGGCCGCCAAGGTGACGCCCCGCCTGCTGGAGCTCCGCCTCCCCTGCCGGGAAGCGCTGACGCCGGAAGAAGCGGAGCCTTCCATCCGCATGGAGGATATCAGCGCCATCAACGCGCGCCTTTCCGACTGCACCACGTACTACATCGCGTACACGGGACGCGGCGACAACATCGAGATTGCCGCGGCGGCGCTGGACAACTGCATCGTCCGCCCCGGCGACGAGCTTTCCTTCAACGCGACGGTGGGCAGCCGCGTGGCCAGCGCCGGATATTCCGTCGCGCCGGTCATCATCAACGGCAAGGTGGAGCAGGACATCGGCGGCGGCGTCTGCCAGGTGAGCTCCACGCTTTACAACGCTGTTCTGACGGCGGGACTTACGCCGACGGACCGCACGGCCCATTACTATCCGTCCGCATACGTGGACGCGGGCTTGGACGCGACGGTGGCGGACGGGCAGATCGACTTCGCGTTCCGCAATACGCTGCCCCATGCCGTACTTATCCGCTCGTGGGCGTCCGAAGGCACGCTGACGATTTCCATTTACGGCTGCGCCGAGGATCTGCCCGGCGTCATGGAAATGGAATCGGTCGTCATCGGGCCGCCGCCCACGGTGGAGGTGTATCGCCTGACCTACGTCGGCGACCAGCTGATAAACCGCGAGTACCTTTACACGGACGAATACGACGTTCCCCCGCCGCCGGAGGAGGAGAAAAAGCCCACCGAAGACCAGGCGCGGTTTGAGACCGCGCCCTCCCCGGTGCCAAGCCCGACGCCTGCGCCTGCGCAGACGTCCCCGGCGCCGAAGCCGGCGCCCGAGGAACCGACGACAGCGACGAACGCCGCGCCGCCCGCAGCCCAGCCTCCCGCCGGAACGACGACGCCCGCTCCGTCCGCCCCCACAAAACCGCCAAAACGGTAAAACAAAAAGAACCGCTGAACAACGCCCGGCCCGATTTCGGCCCGATGGATGCAACGGTTCCTGAAGGAAGCAGGTCATCATGGACATTACACTTTTTTCCCCGTACACGGGGACGATTCATCCGATCACGGAAGCCCCGGACCCGGTCTTCGCCGAGAAAATGCTGGGAGACGGCTTCTTCGTGACGCCGTCCGTCGGCGAGGCAATGGCCCCGGCTGACGGCGAAGTCACCTACGTCGCGCCGACAAAGCACGGCATCCGCATCACGACCGCAGACGGCCTGAAGCTGACGCTGCACGTCGGCACGGAATCGGGCGAGCTGAAAGGCGAGGGCTTTACCGTCTTTGTCAGCGAGGGCGCGAAGGTTCGCAAGGGCGACAAGCTGCTGACCTTCTCCCCGGAGCTTTTGCGGCAAAATCCCAAGACCACCGACGCCTGCATCCTGCTGATTGAAGAGATGGACGACGGGCAGGAAGTCCGCCTGACGGCCTCCGGCGAAGTATCAGCCCTTGCCCCCGTCGCAGAAATCGGATAAAAAAAGAGGAGCGAAGCACTCTTCACTCCTCACTCTTCACTCCTCACTCCTCACTCTTCACTCCTCACTCCTCACTTTTAATATAACTCCGGCCTTCTGTCGTGAAATTCGTCGATGGTCCGTTTGATTTCGTCCCGCACGGAAAAGTCGAGCTCGGCGGTCAGCACAGCCTCACCGTCGTCGGCCTCCGCGAGGCGTTCGCCCCAGGGATCGATAATCGCGGAACGGCCGCCCAGCGGCATCCCGTTGGCGAAAGCGCCGCTGCCGTTGACGGCGACGAAGAAGATCTGGTTTTCAATGGCACGGGCCCGGCTCAGTATCCGCCAATGCTCGATGCGGGCGGTAGGCCACGCGGCGGGCAGGAACACGACAGCCGCGTCTTTGAGCGCAAGGCAGCGGCAAAGCTCGGGGAAGCGCAAATCGTAGCAGATCATCGCCCCGCAGGTCACGCCGTCCAGTGAGAACACGGCGGTATGGTCGCCCTTTCGGAAAAACCGGTCCTCCTTCGCCGGAGAAAAGAGATGGGTCTTGTCGTATGATGTTACAAGGCCGCCTTTCCTGTCAAAGACATAACAGCGATTCTCCGCGGTCCCTTCGGCTCGGACGGCGACGGAGCCCCCGACGATATTGACGCCGTGCTCCTTCGCCAGCGAAGAAAGCAACGTCTGTGCCGCTTTCCCCTCATCGTCGAGATATTCTTCCAGCGGGCGCGGGAAAAAGCCCACGTCCCAAAGTTCCGGCAGCACGACTACGTCGGGCGCGTCCTGCATCGCGGTTTTCAGCATCCGCCGGAGCGTCGCCGTATTTTCTTCTCTCGCGCCGATGGCGACGGGCATCTGCAAAACGGAGATTCTCATTTCATCCACCTCGTCTATCAGCATATCACAAAGTCCCCCGGAAAGGAAGATACAATGGAGCGCGTGCACTACGATGTGGGCGACGTCGTCCGCATGAAAAAGAAACACCCCTGCGGCAGCGACCTCTGGCGCATCACCCGCACGGGCATGGACTTCGGTATGAAATGCGAAGGATGCGGCCACGCGGTAATGATCCCGCGCACAAAATTCGAGCGCATGGCCCGCGCCATCGTGCAAAAGGGAGTGCAAACCAGTGACGATGCGCAGTGAGCTTTCCCTGCCGACGCTTTTCCCCGCGCTGTCCCGCCGCGCGTTTCTTTCTATGAGTCTTCGTTCGCTGGCCGCCTGCGCCATCGGGTATCTGACGGCGCCCATTCGCCGCGCTTTCGCGGGCTCTGCTCCGAACCTGAAATTCCTTCGCCGGATTGTCGCGCAGGACAATCGCTCCGCCGCCATGATTGAGTGGCAATGCGACGCCTCCCTCGACAGTCCCCGTTTTTTCTGGCAGGAAAAAGGGAACTCCAAAGAGACAGATGTGCCTGTCGACCTCAAATACATGGAGATCGACCATCATCCCGTTTTCGTTTACCGCGCAGCCTTGCAGAGACTGTCCCCAGGGAAGGAATACCTTTGCCGGATAACAATCGCGGGAAAGCCGGCCGTTTCTTTCTCCTTTCTCACGGACGACGGCGCCGCATGCAAAGCGCTGATTTTCCCCGATTCCCAATGCGAGTCTTCCTACGATACATGGGAACGCGTATCTTCCGAAGCCTCCCGCCGCAATCCCGACGCCGCCCTTTGGGTGAACATGGGGGACCTGACGGACAACGGGGCGAGCTTTTTCCACTGGGACGGCTGGCAATCCGCCACAGACGTCTCCTTGGGGTCCCGCGCCTTCGCTCCGGTCATGGGCAACCACGAATGTTATTCCATAGACTGGGAAAACGCTATTCCCGCCGCGTTCCTCGGTCTTTTCGCCACGCCGCCCAACGGCAGCGCGCAATACGACCGTTACTTTTACTCCTTCGATTACGGTCCCGTCCATTTCATCGTGCTGAACACCCAGCGCGCGGAACTGGACCGTCTTGCCCCCGGCCTTTTCGACGAACAGGCCGCATGGCTGGCCGACGACCTGAAAAAGACTAAAAAGCCATGGCGCGTGGCGCTGATACACCGGGACCTGATCGACTACGACGCGGAGCCGCCGAATCCCGACCCCTTCGTCCGAAATCTGGTGCCCCGCCTTGAAGGGCAGGGTGTAGACGCGGTGC